>JAEXJH010000315.1 GCA_023445955.1 Pseudomonadota bacterium | reverse complement strand
GCCAAGGGCGACGGCAAGGCCGACGACGGCGCGGCCATCCAGGCGGCGATCGACGCGGCGGCGGCCAAGCTGGGCGGTGGTCTCGTCTTCCTGCCGTCGGGCCGCTACCGGATCACCAAGACCCTCTTCCTGTGGCCGGGCGTGCGGGTGTTCGGCGTCGGCGCGACGCGGCCGCTGATCGAGCTGCCCGACGCCACGCCGGGCTTCCAGAAGGGCGTGGCCAACATGGTGATCTTCGCCGGGGCCAAGCGCGACCCAGCCGGCCGTCCGGTGGCCTTCCCGCCGCCGGGCAGCGTGCCGTTCGACAAGGACGTGCCCGACGCCAATCCCGGCACCTTCTACAGCGCGATGAGCAACATCGACTTCAAGATCGGCAAGGGCAATCCGGCCGCCACGGCGATCCGCTTCCACGCCGCCCAGCACGCCACGCTGACCCACATGGACTTCGACATCGGCTCGGGCCTGGCGGCCCTGTACCACGTCGCCAACGAGGCCGAGGACCTGCACTTCAAGGGCGGCCGCTACGGCATCCTGGCCGAGAAGCCGTCGCCGGCTTGGGGCTTCGTGCTGCTGGACTCGACCTTCGAAGGCCAGCGCGACGCGGCGATCCGCGAGCACGAGGCGGGCCTGACCCTGGTCAATGTGGCCATGAAGAACACGCCGGTCGGCATCGAGATCGACAAGGGCTATGGCGACTGGCTGTGGGGCAAGGGCGTCCGCTTCGAGAACGTCTCCAAGGCCGGCGTCGTCATCTCCAACGAGGCCAATGTCTACACCCAGGTCGGCTTCGAGAACGCGGTGGCGTCCAATACCCCGGTGTTCGCCCGCTTCCGCGACAGCGGCAAGACCACGGCGGGGAAGGGCAAGACCTATCGCGTCAGCGCCTTCAACCACGGCCTGACCGTGCCGGCGCCAGGCCAGATGGGTGAGTACAGGACGACCTTCCAGGCCGAGCCGCTGAGCGCTCTGCCCAAGCCCATCGCGCCGGCCATCCGAGCCCTGCCGGCGACGGCCGACTGGACCAATGTCCGCACGCTGGGCGCCAAGGGCGACAACGCCACCGACGACACCGCCGCGATCCAGAAGGCGATCGACACCCATCGCGTAGTCTATTTCCCGACCGGCTTCTACCGCGTCACCGACACCTTGAAGCTCAAGCCCGATACCGTGCTGATCGGCCTGCACCCCAGCCTGAGCCAGATCGTGCTGCCCCACGGCACGCCTGCCTACCAAGGCGTCGGCGCGCCCAAGGCGCTGGTGGAGTCGGCCAAGGGCGGCGACAACATCGTCTTCGGGCTTGGCCTCTACACCGACGGCGCCAATCCGCGCGCAACGGCGCTGCTGTGGACCGCCGGCGCGACCTCGATGGTCAACGACGTTAAGTTCCAGGGCGGCCACGGCACCAACCTGTTCGATGGCACGCGGGTCATCCCCTACAACGCCAACGGCACGGCCGACGCCGACCCGGCCAAGCGCTGGGCGGGGCAGTATCCCAGCCTGTGGGTGACCAATGGCGGCGGCGGGACGTTCTCCAATGTCTGGAGCCCCAACACCTACGCCTATACCGGCATCTACGTCTCCGACACCGAGACGCCCGGTCACGTCTACCAAGCCTCGGTCGAGCACCATGTGCGTACCGAGATCACCCTCAACCGTGTCGCCAACTGGGAGTTCCTGGCCCCGCAGACCGAGGAGGAAGCCGGGGAGGGCGAGGACACCGTCTCGGTCGAAATCCGCGACTCCCGCAACATCCTGCTGGCCAACTATCACGGCTATCGCGTCACCCGGACGCGTAAGCCGGCAGCGGCCGCGGTGCGGGTCTACAACTCGAGCGACATCCGGTTCCGCAACGTGGCGGTCAACGGCGAGAGCGGTCTTGGAACCTGCGACGAGAACGGCTGCGCCACCTTCACGCGCCTGACCAAGTATCCGTACGAGAATGCCATCCAAGACGTCACCAACGGCCTGGAGGTGCGCGAGCGCCAGTTCGCGGTGCTGGACCTGAAGGCCAACCCGCCGCCGGTCGCGTCATCGACAATGGCCGGAGCCAAGGTCGAGAAGCTGGCCGATGGCTTCTATTCGCTAGGCGGCGGGGCCGTGGATACGGCCGGCACGTTGTACTTCGCCGATCGCAAGCACCAGCGCATCTACAGCTGGTCGGACGCCCGCAAGCTGTCGATCGTGCGCGACAACACCTTGGACCCAGTCAATCTGGCCGTGGACGCCTCGGGCAATCTGCTCGTACTCTCGTCCGACGGCCGCAACGGCTCAGTCTACAGCTTCAAGCCCGGCAGTCCCGACAGCGAGGTCACGGTGATCGCCGCGACGCCGACGGCCGAGCATGCCGGCGCAGCCATCGTGCTGCCGGCCAACTGGTGGAGCAATGGCGAGTTCAAGGATCAGATCGATCCCGTCACCTATCAGTATCCGACCCTGGCGGAGATCTTCGCCGGCGATCGGGCCAAGACCCATCCCCAGGAATATGTCTCATTAGACGGCAGCCTGGTCCTGCCCGCCTATCGGGTGTTCCAGCAAGGCCCGCCGGACTATCGCGGCCTGCGCTTTTCCGACTCTCTGGATACCTACGGCTTCACCGCTGCGAAGCCTGGCCAACGGGTCTTTCTGGCCAACAGCTCGGAGAACAAGACCTATAGCGGCGTCGTGGGGAAGGGCGGTGCGATCACCGACCTCAAGCCCTTCGCCGACCGGGGCGGCGAGAGCGTCGCCATGGATGCCCAGGGGAGGGTCTATGTCGCCAACGGCCAGGTGTTCGTCTACGCGCCGGATGGCCAGTCGCTGGGCCGGATCGACGTTCCCGAACGGCCGCTGCAGCTGCTGTTCGGCGGCGCCGACAAGCAGACGCTCTACATGCTGACGCACCACGCGCTCTATGCGGTCCGGCCGCGCTAAGAGGCGCGAATGATCGATTGAAAACGCCCGGGTCGCCCTGCGTC
>JAEXJH010000314.1 GCA_023445955.1 Pseudomonadota bacterium | reverse complement strand
CAGTACGCCGGCCTTGACGGCGTCGGCCGCGTCGAGGGCCACGAAACCTTCTTCGTGCGGGGTTTCCTCCTTCCCGGGCGCGGGCTCAGACGCTGGAGGCTTGTCGGTCAGCCGGCCCAGGCCGAAGCCAAAGCCGGCGGTGGCGATCAGTGCGATGGCCGTTCCGGCCAGGATCCATTTACGGTCGGTCATGGGGCGTCCCGGAAAGCGATCTGTCCGTTGGCTTGGGCGAGGTCCGCCTGGGCCTTGGCGCGCGCCAGGCGCGCCTCGATGTGGCGGTGGCGGGCGGCGCCGAGGTCGCGGCGCGTGGCAAGCAGTTCGATCAGCGGCAACTTGCCGGCCTCGTAGCCGAGACGGGACAGGCGATAGGCCTCCCGCGCGGCGGCTTCACCCTCGCGAGCGGCCGCGGCGGAGCGTTCGGCCGCCCGCGCCTCGCCCTCGGCGCTGCGTCGGTCGGCGACCGCGTCGGCCTGGGCCATCAGGAGCCTGGCCCGCGCGGCGTCGGCCTCGGCCTGGGCGGACTTCACCGCGCCCCGGTTACGGTCGAACAGCGGCAGGGGCAGCGAGAAGCCCGCCACGGCGGCGGTGGCGTCATCGCCGGCCAAGCGCCGGACACCGAGGCTGACGGTCAGGTCGGGCGTGACACGGCGGCGCTCCAGATCCAGTTTGCGGGCCGCCGTCCGCTGCTCAGCCTCGGCGACAGCGACGGCTGGGAACTGACTGGACATTGTCGCGGGCCAGACGCGATCCAGCGCCCCAGGCGTCACGGCGGTGAAGGTCCGCTCGCCGCCTGTCAGGGCCGCCAGTCGCGCCAGGGCCGCGCCGGACTCGGCCTCGATACGCGCGACCTCGGCCTGAGCGACCGAGACCGCAGCGCTGGCCTGCAGGGCGCGCAGCTCGGCCTCCTTGCCGTTGTCCACCAAGAGCCGCGCGGCGCGGGCGTCGGCCTGGGCCAGGTCGGCGCTGTCCTTGGCGACCGCTAGCCGCTCGCCCCCCGCCTCGGCGGCGACATAGGCCCCGACGAGGTCACGGGCGTAGGCGACCCGGCTGAAGCCTGCGCGCGAACGGGCGGTGTCGAGTTCCGCCTGGGCGGTCGCGACCCGAGCGCCACGCTTGCCGCCCAACTCCAGGGTCTGGCCGACCGAAAGTGTCGTCTCGGCGCTTTGGAAGTCGCGGTAAGGACCGCTACCGCCGACGTTTTCGACTTGCAGATCCAGCGTTGGGTTAGGTCTGGCGCGGGCCTGCAGGGCGCGCCCCTCGGCGGCGCGGGCCTCGGCCTCGCCGACGATCAGACGCGGCGCAGCGGCCTCGCGCAACAGGGTTTCCAAAGGCGGCGCCGTCTGGGCTAGCGCCGCGCTGCAGAGCGCGCCGCAGGCGGCGGACGCCAAGGCCGCACGCAGCGGCCATCGGTTCGATGACATGAAGTTTCCTCGCAATGACGTGACGATGGCGCGCGAAAGGCGCGCGGATCGTCAGCCGCGAGGCGGTCGGTCGAGGGCGGAGATCGTCAGCGAGGTCAGCGCCTGGGATGACGCGATCGCGTGCTGCTCGCCGACAGGCGCCGGCGCGATGATGCTCGACACAGGCGCGTCGAGCGCGGGGCCGGCGTGATGGCAGTGGCCACCCAGGCAGCAGGCCGCTTTGCACGGCGCGCTGTCCTGCGGATGGTCGGCCTGAAGCGTCTGACCGGCCGGCGCGATGTCCTCCAGGCAGAGGCAGGCGGCGGCGCTGGTCATCGGCGCGGCGACAAGCAGGGTCAGCACGCAGGCGGCCAGAAGGCCTCCCAGGTTCCGCCACCATGTCGTCGCGCGTTGCATGACGCTCTCATAGCGCCGAGGCGTCCACTTGAGAACGCGTTACATAATCACACGGCCTTGGCGTGCCGCTCGGGCGCCTTGGGCAGGCGTGCGTCGAAAGCCGCGGCGACCACGCGCATCAGCCGCCGCGCCGGCTCCGGGATCGAGATCACCGCGCCGTCGCGATGGCACAGGCCCGCCAGCGCCAGGGCGTCGATCGTCTCCAAGCTGCCGGCCAGCAGGTCAATGGACATCCCCTGAGCTTGGCAGACAGCCTCGATGTCGACGGCCAGGTCGCACATCAGCCGCTCGATCACGAGCGCGCGCAGGCGGTCCTCTTCGCCGATGGCCAACGCCCGGTTCAGCGGCAGTTCGCCCTGCGCGATCCGCGCCGCCCAGTGGTCGCTGGGGACATGGTTCTGAACGAAGCCTTCGCGGAACTGGCCGATCGACGACGGTCCGATCGGAACCAGCACCGCCGCCGCGTCATCGGTATAGCCCTGGAAGTTGCGTCGCATCCGCCCCTCCGATGCTGCGCGGCTGAGCGTGTCGTCCGGCAAGGCGTAGTGGTCGAGACCGATGCGGACATAGCCCGCCTCGACCAAGGCCGCATCGGCCGCCTCCGCCTGCAGCCAGCGCCCATCGAGGTCGGCTAGATCGGCCTCGCGGATCATCGTCTGGTGCTTCTTCATCCACGGCACATGGGCGTAGCCGAACACGGCGATCCGATCCGGGCGCAGAGCGACGGCCGCCTGAGCGGAGCTGTAGACGTTGTCAGGCGTCTGGCCGGGCAGGCCGTACATCAGGTCGAAGTTCAGTCCGCCGACGCCCACCCCGCGCAGTCCCTCGACCGCTCGCGCCACCTGATCGTAGGGTTGGACGCGATTGACCAGGGATTGGACCGACGGATCAAAGGTCTGGACGCCCAGGCTGACGCGGGTCACGCCGGCCTCGCCGACCGCCTCGACGAAGGCCGGCGACAGCATGCCAGGATCCAGCTCGGCGGCGATCTCGGCGCCCGACCGCAGGCGGAAGGCGTAGGCCAGTCGCGCGGTCAGCTCGACAAAGTCGGCGGGCCGCAAAGCGTTGGGACTGCCGCCGCCGAAGTGCAGGTGCGACAGGCCGTCGTGTTTGTCCAACCTTGCTTCAACAAGGTCGACCTCGCGGTGAAGCACCTCCAGATAGGTCCCCACCCGATCGTAGGTCGGGGCGATCGAGGTGTGGCAGCCGCAGTACCAGCACAGCCGCCGACAGAACGGCACGTGGACGTAAACCGATAGCCTGTCGTCAGGCCTGGTCGCGCTGTACCAGGCCTGCGCCTCACAGGCCTCGGCGCTGTCGAAGGCCACGGCCGTCGGATAGCTGGTGTAACGCGGCAGGTTGCGCTCGGCATGGGCGCGCTGGGCGGTGGACAGGATAGCGGTCATGGGCGGGCGTTCTCGAAAGCTTTGAGGCGGCGCCGCTCGCGATCGGCTTGGCCAGGGCGGTCGGCGTCGAAGGCGGCGTGGTTGTCGATGGAGGCGTCCGGGCCGGCCAACTGCGCGAGGTCCTCGGGCCGACGGAGGGTGACGCTCGGACCGTCGACCTCGACGCCCATCGGGGCCAGGCTGGCGAAGCCGCGCGACAGGTTCTCGGGCGTCATGCCCAGCAGCGAGGCCAGGACGCGTTTGCGGCTGGGCAACTTCAGGCGGGTCGCGCCGTCCTGACGGCGATGCTGGGTCAGCAGGTAGTTGGCCAGGCGCTCCAGCGTGCCGCGCAGGCGCTGGTTCTTCAGAGCCCGCACCACCCCGCTGTATCCGCCCGACAGTTCCTCGGAGACGGCGAAGGCGAAGGCGGGATCGGTCCGTGCGGCCTGGCGCAACGCCTCGCCGGGGATCAGCAGCACCGCGCTGCGCGGCGCGGCCCAGGCGGTGACCAGCGCCGGAACGTCCAGGACGACCGAGGCCAGCATCACCGTGGCCGGCGCCTCTAGCAGGGCCAAGGTCGCGCCCTGCCCGCCTTCGAACGCGACCGCGCCCTCGGTGAGGATCGGCAGGTGGGCGCCGAGTTCGCCTTCCACTGTCAGAGCGGTGCGACGCGAAATGCGCCGCAGCTGAGCGTCGCAGGTCAGCTGAGCGAAGCTGTCAGGAGCGGCCTGCGCCAGCAGCGGCAACTTGCGGAGATCGGCGGGGTCGAGCGGCATGGATCACACATGCCGCGTTCGGCGACCGCGAACCTTGATCGGCGTCAATCCTGGGCCGGCGGCTTCTCATCCAGATGGTCGTAGAGGATCCGCTCGGCGTCGCCCTTGGGGTCCTCATACTGCCCCGAGCGCATGGTCCAGAAGAAGGCCAGCAGGCCCAGCGCGCCGAGACCGATCGAGGCGGGCGCCAGGAACAGGATGATGTTCATCGGCCTCTCCACAGGCGCGGCCGTGCGGCGTTGAGCAGCACCACGATCGACGAGCCCGACATGGCCAGGGCCGCGATGAACGGATTGACCAGCCCAGCCATCGCCGCCGGCATGGCCACCAAGTTGTAGAGCGCCGAGAAGCCGAAATTCTCCAGCGCCCGACGGCGGGCCGACCGCGCGGTGTCGATCGCCTCGGCCACGGCGCTGAGGTCCTCGCCCGTGAAGATCAGGTCGGCGGCGTTCTGAGCGGCGTCGACCGCCGCGCCGGGGGCAATTGAGGCGTGGGCCTTGGCCAGGGCGGCGGCGTCGTTGAGGCCGTCGCCGACCATCAGCACCTTGCGCCCCTGGGCCTTGAGTCCGTCGACGATGGCGGCCTTGTCGAACGGCGTCAGGCCCCAGCGCCAGTGGTCGACGCCGACCGCCCTGGCGATGTCGCGCACCGGGCCGGCGAGATCGCCAGACAACACCTCGACCGACAGGCCCATCCGGCGCAGACGCGCGAGAGCCTGGGCGGCGTCGGCGCGGGGGCGATCCTCGAACACGAAGCGGATCTTCACGTCGTTCTCGAAGCCGAACCACAACTCGGTCTCGCGGTCGTCGCCATCCTTGACGCCGACGAAGGCGGCGCGGCCCAGACGGGCGCTGCGGCCGTCGATCAGCCCCTCCATGCCCTGCCCGGCCGTCTCGACGCCGTCGGTGGCGACAGGACCAGCGCCGGCCTGGAGGGCCAGGGCCTTGGCCAGCGGATGGCGCGAGGCGCGGGCCAACGGCGCGGCCAGGGCGACCAGATGCGCAGGGGCGTCGATCAGGCGCGGACGGCCCTCGGTCAGCACGCCGGTCTTGTCGAACACCACGTGATCGACCTCGGCCAGGCGCTCCAGCGCCGCGCCGGACTTGACTAGCACGCCCTTGCGGAAGAGCCGGCTACTGGCGGCGATCTGGACGGCTGGCGCGGCCAGGCCCAGGGCGCAAGGACAGGTGACGATCAGCACCGCCGCCGCCCGCAGCAGTCCCTCGCGTGGTCCGAGACCTAGCGCCCAGCCGCCGACGAAGGTCAGCGCCGCAGCGGTGTGCACGATCGGCACGTAGAGCGCAGCGGCCTTGTCGGCCAGACGGACATAGGCCGAACGGGTCTGGGCGCCGGCCTCCATCAGCCGGGCGATGGCGGCCAAAGTGGAGTCTTCACTGCGCGCCATGGCGGTCATGACCAGCCGGCCGGAGAGGTTCAAGGCCCCGGCGTGCAGCCGCGCGCCGACCGTCACCGGCGCCAGGGCCGTCTCGCCGGTGATCAGGGCGTTGTCGAGCTCGGAGCGGCCCGTCTCGACTAGGCCATCGACGGGCACGCGGTCGCCGGGCGCGACGACCAGGCGGTCGCCGACGACGATCTCGGCGACGGGAACGCCTTTCTCGGTTTCACCTGACAGGCGCACGGCGATCGGGGTCTGCAGGGCCAGCAGGTCGCGCGCCGCCGAGCGGGCGCTGGCGCGCAGGCGATGATCCAGGTAGCGGCCGATCAGCAGCAGGAACAACAAGGTGACGGCGGCGTCGAAATAGGCGTGCCGGCCACGGAGCATCGTCTCGGAGAAGCTGACAACCAGGGTCAGGATCACGCCGATCGAGATCGGCACGTCCATATTGGCCTTGCCGCGCTTCAGCGACGCCCAGGCCGAACGGAAAAACGGCCGGCCCGCGAACAGCGCGCAGGGCGTCGCGACTATGGCGGCCATCCAGTACATCAGGGTCAGGGTCGTCGGCGTCAGTTCCTGGCCGAACAGTCCTGCCCAGGCGGGGACCGTGAACATCATGACGTTGCCCGCGCCGAAGCCGGCGACACCCAGGGCCACGGCCAGCTCGCGCCCCTCGCGGTCGACCGCCGCCACAGCCTCGGCCGGGTCGAACAGGCAGGCGCGGTAGCCCAGGCCCTCTACCGTCTCGACCACGCGCTCGGGATGGGCCTCGCCGCCGGTCAGCTCGACGGCCAGCTTGCCGGTCGTGAGGTTCAGCCGCGCGCCGGTGACGCCCGGCAGGTCGGCGACAGCGGTCTCGATCTTGCGGATGCACGCGGCGCAGCGGGCGCCGGTGACCAGGAGCTCAAGCCGCCCTCGCCCGGCCTCATCGCGACGGACGAAGGCCTCCAGGTCGCGCTCCAGGGTCAAGCTGGCAGTCATCGGACGGGCTCCACCAGGCGCGTTTCCAGCTCGAACTGGTCACGGCTGTTGCGCGCCGTGGCCCGCAGGTCCCAGGCGCCGTCGAGGCGCGCGCGGGCCTGGTAGCGACCGTCGCCCAGCGGCTTGAAGTCCAGGACCTGGCGGCCGGTCTCGGTGGCGGGGCGCTCCAGCACGCCGGTCAGCGACAGCCGGTCCAGCGGCGCGCCGGCCCTGTCGACGAGACGGATCACGACGGTGTCGTCGTCGACCTTCAGAACCGTGGCCGTCCAGCCGAGGGCCGCCTCGCGCTGGCGCAGGGCCAGGGTCTTGTTGAAGGCCAGTCCCGCCTCGTAGGGGTTGGAGGCGACCTCGCCCGAGAAGGTGCCGTAGGCCTTGATCACGAACAGCGTGTCGACGCCGATCACCACGGCGAAGAACGCCACGACGGCGATCAGGACGTGCCAGCCGGTAATCGGCTTGGCCGAGGATGAAGCGACGGTCATTGCGGGTTCGTGGCTCCGGAGAGGAAGACGGTCTTGGCGTCGGCCTGGACGTCGCCGGCGCGGGCGGTGAAGCGGACCGGCGTGCTGGCGGCGAGGCCCGCATCAGCCGGGACGGTGACGAAGACCCGCACCGAGGCGACCTGGTCGGCCGGGACCGTGACGCTGACGGGACCGGTGACGCCCGGCTGGCTGAGCCCCGCGCCAGGCGCGCCGTCGAACGCGATCTCGAAGCGGCGCGTGGAGAAGCTGCGGTTGGTGATCTTCAGCGTGTAGCCATCCCGCACCGAGCCATCGTGCATCCGCACGAAGATCGGATTGCGGTCGCGGATGACGTGGAGATCGGCCTTGGGCCGGCTGACCAGCGACCACAGGGTCAGGCCACCGACCACCGCCACGGCCAGGGCGTAGTAGACGGTCCGCGAGCGCACGGGCTTGTAGGTCGCCTTCTGGCCGCGCGCGCGCTGGGCGACGGCCGCGTCGGTGTCGTAGGCGATCAGGCCGATGGGCCGAGCGAGCTTGCTCATGATCTCGTCGCAGGCGTCGACGCAGAGGCCACAATTGATGCACTCCATCTGCGCGCCGTCGCGGATGTCGATGCCCATGGGGCAGACCGCCACGCACTGGCGGCAGTCGATGCAGTCGCCGCGCCCTGCCCAGTCCTGGCCCTTCTTGTGGGCGCCGCGCGGCTCGCCGCGGCCGCGCAGATAGGTCACCTGCAGCGAGTGCTGGTCCAGCATGGCGCCCTGGATGCGCGGCCACGGGCACATGTAGGTGCAGACCTGCTCGCGCATCCAGCCGGCGAAGACATAGGTGGTCCCCGTCAGCAGGGCGCACGAGACATAGGCCGTCGCCGGGGCCTGGCCGGCCCAGAAGCTGCGGATCAGCGTTGGCGCGTCGTGGAAGTAGAAGATCCACGCCCCGCCGGTGCCGAAGGCGATGGCCAACCAGGCCAGGTGCTTGCCGGTCTTGCGCCACAGCTTGTCGAAGGACAGCGGCGCGGCATCCAGGCGCATGCGGGCGTTGCGGTCGCCCTCGAACAGGCGCTCGACCACGATGTAGAGATCGGTCCAGACCGTCTGCGGACAGGCGTAGCCGCACCACAGCCGGCCAAACAGCGCCGTGACCAGGAACAGCGCCAGGGCTCCGGCGATCATCAGGCCGGTGATGATGTGGACGTCCTGCGGCCACAGCTGGATGTCGAAGAAGTAGAAGCGCCCGCCGGTGAAATCGACTAGCGCCGCCTGCTGCGGGAAGCCCTCGGGCCGCTTCCAACGGATCCAGGGCGTCACATAGTAGACCGCCAGTGTGGCGATCAGCAGCGCCCACTTTACCCGCCGCCAGGTCCCGCGGACCAGCTTGGGATAGATCGGCTCGCGCGGCTTGTAGAGGCCGCTGCCTTTCGGCGCGCCTTTCCCCTTGGCGCGGGCGGCGGCCGAGACCGCTGTCCGCGCCTTAGGCTTGGTGTTGTCGATAACCGTGGGCATGGCCCGCTATTGCCCACCCGCATTGGCGTGGACGTAGACGGCGATGGCCTTGATGGTCTCCGGGCTGAGGCGGCCGCCCCAGGTGGGCATCACCCCGCCGTTGCCGGCGAAGATCTGGCCTTTGATGGCGGCGCGGTCAGCGCCGTACAGCCACTCGCGATCGGTCAGGTTCGGCGCGCCGACGGCCTGGTCGCCCTTGCCCTCCACGCCGTGACAGGCCGCGCACTGGGTGTCGAAGATCGGCTTGGCGCGGGCGATAGCCCCGGCGTCGGCCGGACGGTTCGACAGGTGGACGACATACTCCGTCAGGTCGTCGATCTGCTCGGGTTTGAGGAGCTCGTCACGGCCGAAGGCGGGCATCTGGGACAGCCGCGCGCCCGGTGCGCCCGTCCGGACGCCGTGGGTGATGGTGTACTGGATGTCCTCCAGCTTGCCGCCCCACAGCCAGACGTCGTCGCGCAGGTTGGGATAGCCCTTGCCGCCTGTGCCGCCGATGCCGTGGCAGGTGGCGCAGTTGTCCCCGAACACCGACTGGCCGACCTGCTGGGCGTAGGCCTGCAGCTTCGGATCCTTCTCGATCTGCTCCAGGCTGGCTGTGCGCAGCTGGGCCGCGCCCGCTCCGCGCTGAACGTCCAGCGCGATCAGCTGCTTACCGATCTCCACGCGATCGGACTGATGCAGCAGACCCTTGGTGTAGCCGTGGATCCCCGGCCAAGCCGGCATCAGGATCCAATAGCCCACCGCAAAGGCGATACAGCCGTACCAGACCCACAGCCACCAGCGCGGCAGCGGGTTGTCCAGTTCGCGGATGCCGTCCCACTCGTGGCCGGTGGTTTCGACGCCGGTGACGTCGTCGGTCTTGTGTTCGTGAGCCATCAGACCAGCTCCTCGTCATCCAGCGGCATGCGCGCGGCGTGTTGGAATTCGGCCTTCTTGGAGGGCCGCAGGGCGTAGAGGACGCCGGCCAGGAAGATCAGGCCGAAGTAGATCAGCCCGCCCTGCTGGGCGAAGCGCGCCACGGTCTCGTAGGAGAGCGCGCTCATCGCTGGTTCTCCGGGGCCGAGGCCTTGTAGGATTTGAAGTCGACCTGGTTCCCGAGCATCTGGAGATAGGCCACCAGGGCGTCCATCTCGGTGATGCGGTCGGGATCGCCGTCGAAGTCACGATTGGCGGCCTTGGCCCCGTAGCGGCCGCGCAGGGCCACCGCGTCCGTGGAGTACGGATCGGCCTGGGCCTCCAGGTCCTTCCTGGCGTTGGTCAGCTGGTCGGCCGTGTAGGGCACGCCCTCGGCCCGCAACACCTTCATCCGGTCGACGATGTCGCCGTAGTCCAGGTCCTTCTCGGCCAGGAACCTGTAGGGCGGCATCACCGACTCCGGCACCACCGAGCGCGGGTCGATCAGGTGGTCGCGGTGCCAGGCGTCGGAGTACTTGCCACCCACGCGGGCCAGATCAGGCCCGGTGCGCTTGGACCCCCATTGGAACGGGTGGTCGTACATGCTTTCGGCAGCCAGGCTGTAGTGGCCGTAGCGCTCGACCTCGTCGCGCAGCGGGCGGATCATCTGCGAATGGCAGAGATAGCAGCCCTCGCGCACATAGATGTCGCGGCCGGTCAGTTCCAGCGGGGTGTAGGGCCGCACGCCCTGCACCTTCTCGACGGTGCCCTGCAGCCAGAACAAGGGGGCGATCTCAACGAGGCCGCCGATCGAGACGACCACGAGGATGCCGATAAGGAGCAGCAGCGAATGCCGCTCGAACTTGGCGTGATGCTTCCAGACGGACATGGGCGGCCTCAGGCGATCGCGGTGGCGGGAGCGGCCGTGGCGTCGGCCGGTTCAGCGGAGGGCGAGGCGATCGTCTTCCAGACGTTGACGATCATGATCAGCGCGCCGGCCAGGTACATCAGGCCCCCGACGGTGCGGATGACGTTCTCGATGTGCTTGGCCGAGACGGTCTCGATGAAGCTGTAGGCGAGGAAGCCCTGGGGCGTGTATTCGCGCCACATCAGGCCTTCCATGATGCCCGAGACCCACATCGCGGCGATGTAGAGCAGGATGCCGGTGGTCGCGATCCAGAAGTGCCACTCGATCAGCCTGGTCGAGTACATGTCCTTCTTCTTCCACAGCCACGGCACCAGGCAATAGACCGCGCCGAAGCTGATGAAGCCGACCCAGCCCAGCGCGCCGGAGTGCACGTGGCCGATGGTCCAGTCGGTGTAGTGGCTGAGCGCGTTGACCGCGCGGATCGACATCACCGGGCCTTCGAAGGTGCTCATGCCGTAGAAGGCGATCGAGACGACCATCATCCGGACCACGGGGTCGGTGCGCAGCTTGTCCCACGCGCCCGACAGGGTCATCAGGCCGTTGATCATGCCGCCCCAGGACGGCATCCACAGCATGATCGAGAAGGTCATGCCCAGGGGCTGGGCCCACTGCGGGAGGGCCGTGTAGTGCAGGTG
>JAEXJH010000313.1 GCA_023445955.1 Pseudomonadota bacterium | reverse complement strand
CCTCAAGGAATGCGGCGCGCTCGGCATGGGGGCGGGCGCGATACGGCGCAAAGGCGGCGTGGGCCGCCGCGCAGGCCGCGTCCAGGTCATCGGAGGTCGCCTTGCCGAAGGCCGGCTCCAGGCGCTCGCCCGTCGATGCGTCGAAAGCATGGACGGCGCCGGCGTTGCCCGTTTGGGCCGCGCCGGCGATCAGCAGGTCACCCGTGAGCGGCACGGCGCGCTTCATCCGGTTGCACGCGGGCGATCAGGCCCTGCAGTTCGGCGAACTCGGCCGGCGTCAGCTCGGTCAGCGGCAAGCGGACCGGGCCGGCGGTGCGGCCGATGGCGGTCATGCCGGCCTTCACGATCGAGACCGCATAGCCCTTACCCTTGTTGCGCAGGGTGATGTAGGGCAACACGAAGTCGCGCAGGCCGGTCATTACCGCCTCACGGTCGCGAGCGCGGACCGACTTGTAGAAGTCCAGCGCCCATTCCGGCATGAAGTTGAAGATCGCCGACGAATAGGTCGTCACGCCCATCTCCAGATAGGGCAGGGCGAAGGTCTCGGCCGTCGGCAGACCGCCGATATAGGTCAGGCGGTCGCCCATGCGGGCATAGACCCGCATCATCAGTTCCAGGTCGCCGACGCCGTCCTTGAAGCCCACGAGGTTGGGATTGCGCTCGCACAGCTTCTCGAGGGTGTCCTCGTTGATGATGGCGTTGTCGCGGTTGTAGACGATGACGCCCAGCTTGGTGGCCTTGCAGACCGCCTCGATGTGGGCGGCCAAGCCGTCCTGCGTGGCGTTGGTCAGGTAGGGCGGCAGCAGCAGCACGCCGTCGGCGCCGGCGGCCTCGGCGTCAGCGGCCAGGTCGGTGGCGATGGCGGTGCCATACCCGCAGCCGGCGATGACCGGGATCTTGCCGTTGGTCTCGGCGACGGCGGCGCGGACCACCTGGCCGACTTCCGCGGGGCGCAGCGAGAAGAACTCGCCCGTGCCGCCGGCGGCGAACAGGCCGGCGAGGTCCCGCTCCAGCATCCAGCCGCAGTGCTCGCGGTAGGGCGCTTCCAGGAACTGGTGATCGGCGTCGAAATGGGTGACGGGGAAAGACAGCAGGCCGCCGCCGAGCTGGCGGGCCATTTCCATCGGCGACATTCGGCTCATGAAGTCCTCTCCGAGCGGCGGCCGTTGTCTCGGGTCACTCCCGGAAGGCCGCTTCTTGATCGTCACGGTAGAGAGGGCTGTCGTCGCGGTCTAAGCCAAAGGCGCTATGGACCGATGCGAGAATTGGTTTGATCCCGTCCGGGATCAGTTCGGCTTGAGCACCGGCAATATCAGGACTAGGCAGGCGCCGGCGGGCGAGGGCTCCCAGACCACCAGGCCGCCGATCGCTTCGGCCCGGCGCTGCTGGTTGGCCAGACCCCGGCCAGTGGCCGGCAAGGTGGGGTCAAAGCCGCAGCCATCGTCCTGCACGCGCACCACCACCTGGTCGTCCTCGGCCCGCACCGAGAACGCGACCTCGCGCGCCCCGGCGTGCTTGAGGATGTTGGCGAAGGCTTCCTGCAGGATGCGCAGGATGTGCAGGGCGTGACGCTGATCGAGCCATTCCAGAGGCGGGATCTGGCCGGCGTCCCAGGTCAGCTTCAGGCCGCTGGCCTCGAGGCGCGGCTGCAGGCGGAATCGCAGGGTGGCCAGGAGCAGCAGCAGGTCGGTCTCGACGGGCTCCATCGAGTCGATGGTCAGCTTCAGGTCGTCGATACAGCCGCGCAACAGGGCGACGGCGTCCAAATCGGCGGCGCGATCGCCCTCGAAGGCGCGCAGGGCGGTGACCAGGGTCGATCCCAGGCCGTCGTGCATGTCCTGCATCAGCCGCTGGCGTTCCTGGTGCAGCAGCTCGCGGTTCTCGATCTCGCGCAGGCGCTGGTGGCTGGCGGTCAGCTCGGCCTCGCGCTGGGCCAGGCGGCGGGACAGGTCGGCCTTGGCCCGGGTCGCCGTTTCCAGCGCCTCGATGTAGCGGCCGAACATGATGTACCAGAACAGCAGCGTGAACCCGACGCCGGTGAAGTTGCTGACGAACACGCTCTCGATGCTGATCAGGTTTTGCTGCAGAGCCAGGTCGTAGATGCCGGAGAGCACGGTGATCAGGCACCAGGCCGAGAGCAGCATGGCGTCGCGGGACTTGAAGCGGATCGACTGGAGCACGCCGTTAAAGGCCACGATCAGGCCTAGGATCAGCAGATTCAGGTAGACCGGCGCCGACATCAGGGTGGGATCCACCAGGCCCGGCAGGGTGGCGACGGTCGACACGACGCTCACCAGCAAGGCCGCGCCGGTCAGCAACGGCTGGCGCTTGCCATGCAGCTCGGCCACGAACAGGTGCAGCACCATGATCATCCAGTAGGGCGAGACCACGGTGATCCAGCCGAACCAGGCGTCGGAGACGATTAGCGGGTGCACGCCCACGAAGGTGTGCAGCATCCGGAGGAAGACGACGCCGGACGTCAGGAAGTACAGCAGGTAAATCGGCTCGTTGCGGCGGCTGAGCCAGACGAAGAAGGCGAAGACCCCGGTCGCCAGGAAGGCGAAGGACGAGAACGAGGTCAGCTGGACCTGCAGGATCTCGCGGATGGTGTAGCGCGGAGCCAGCTGGCGATAGCTGCCGATCCAGACCGACGAGAAGGCGCCGCCGATGCCGCGCACGTGCTGCAGCCTTACGTCCAGCGTCCGAGGCGGATGCGAGGTTTCGGTGCGGGGCAGGGTGATCAACAGCGGCTCGTTGGAGCCGTTCCATTGCAGGTTGGCGTGCGATTGGCGCACCAGCTGACCGTCGGCATAGACCGCCAGCGTGCCATCCGATTTCCAGCGCGGGACATAGAGATAGAGCTGGCGGCCATCGTCGGGCAACGGCGGCACGGTCAGCGAATACCAGGTAACGCGGGTGGTGATGCGCTGGGGCGACGTGTCGGCCGTGGGCGCCCATTCCGGCGCCGGCGCGTGGGGCATGGCCACGATCTTGCCGCCGGGACGGATGGCCTGCGCGCTGCTCGCCGGCGGCGCCTGGTAGCCGATCGTGTCGACGGTCGTCATCCGCGCGCTGGTGA
>JAEXJH010000312.1 GCA_023445955.1 Pseudomonadota bacterium | reverse complement strand
GGACATGGGCGGCGCCGCCCACGCCCTGGCTCTGGGCCGCATGGTCATGGAGGCCGGTCTGCCTGTGCGCCTGGTCATCCTGACGCCGGTGGTCGAGAACGCCATCGCCGGCGACGCCATGCGGCCGGGCGACGTCCTCCAGACCCGCGCCGGCCTGACCGTCGAAGTCGGCAATACCGACGCCGAGGGCCGCCTGATCCTGGCCGACGCCCTGACCCGCGCCGCCGAGCTGAAGCCGGCCCTGACCCTGGACTTCGCCACGCTCACGGGCGCGGCGCGCATGGCCATGGGGCCGTTCGTGATTCCGTTCTGGACCCCTGACGACAAGCTGGCCGGCCAGATCGAGACGGCCTCGAAGACCGTTTCCGACGCGCTGTGGCGCATGCCCCTGACCGACGCCTATCGCGAGGCGCTGGACAGCGACATCGCCGACCTGAAGAACGATCCCGACGCCTGGGCGCAGGCCGGCGCCACCACGGCGGCCCTGTTCCTGCAACGATTTGCTCCGAAGGGGGAGGATGTGGGACCCTGGGCGCACTTCGACGTCTTCGCCTGGAACCCCAAGGGCCGCCCCGGATTCCCGGTAGGCGGGGAAGTCCAGGCCATCCGCGCCGCCTTCGCCATGCTCAAGGGCCGTTTCGCATGACTTTGGATACCCGGATCACGCTGGCCCGCCCCGATCTCGCCGACCAGCGCCTGGAGGGCCTGGCCCCGGCCGAGCGCTATGCGCCCAGCCGCGTGATGGTCTGCGCCGCGCCCGCCACGGCCATCCGCGCGACCCCGGCGGCCGACGCCGAGCAGTGGGACCAGCTCTTGTTCGGCGAGGTCTTCCGCGTGCTGGAGGACAAGGACGGCTTCGCCTGGGGCCAGGCCGCCCGCGACGGCTATGTGGGCTATGTCGCGATGTCGGACCTGGTCGAGCAGGGCCACCCGCCGACCCACGCCGTCTCGGCGATCCGCACCTACGCCTTCAGCAAGCCCGACATCAAGTCGCGACCGGAGGGGCTCTACAGCCTCAACAGTCTCGTGACGATCGAGGCCCGCGAGGGCCGCTTCGCCAAGGGCATGGGCGCCGGCTGGTTCGTCGAGGCGCACCTGACGCCCATCGGCCGGGGCGAGAAGGACTACGTGTCGGTCGCCGAACGCTTCCTGGGCGCGCCCTACCAGTGGGGCGGCCGCGAGAGCCTGGGCCTGGACTGCTCGGGCCTGGTGCAGCAGGCGCTCTACGCCTGCAACCGGGCGTGCCCGCGGGATACCGACATGCAGCGGGGCTTCTTCGCGGAGGTGGCCGAGGGTGACCGCCGGCGCGGCGACCTGGTGTTCTGGAAGGGCCACGTGGCGGTGCTGCTGGATGCGGACACCATCCTCCATGCTAACGCTCATCACATGGCGACGGCCGTGGAGCCGCTGGCGGAAGCGGTGGCTCGGATCGAGGGTACGCCGACGGGCGGCGTGCTGGGGTACCGGCGGGTTTGACCTTAGCGAGGCGGCTTCTTGAAACCCTCTCTCTATGAGAGAGGGGTTTTTAGGGCCTGTCCCCCGCTACCGCCGCCGGGCGCACCTGCTCCAGCACCCCGTACTGCGCCGCGAGCATCGCCAGGTTCGGGTCATGCCCCACCCGCGCCAGCGGCAGGTAGGCCTTCTTCGGCGCGACGATCTCGTCGAAATAGGCCTTCGACACCTCAGGCGGCGTCACCAGGTCTTCGTCGCCTTGGATCAGGTAGACCGGCATGGCGAACCGCGTCCCCAGCTTGCGCAGGTCGATGCCTGGCCCGATGCCGTCGCCCTTGGCGCCGACGAACTGGAAGAACGAGTAGTCCTCGCCCGCCTCATAGGCGGCCTCGTAGGCGGGCGTGTCATAGCCCGGCGCGAAGGCGAACCAGCCCTTGGGCGGGGCGTCGGATTTCAGGGCTTCGTACTTGCGGGTGATGCGGCGCAGGATCCCGAAGGCGCGAGGATTGGTCCAGGGCGGCGGACCCAGCGCCTTCAGCTTGTCCAAAGAGTCCGTATCGCCGGCCGCCGTGGCCAGCGTCGTCGCCTGCGCGTAGCCGATCTTCACATTGGCCTGGTAGTCGACCAGCTGTCCGGTGCCGACATAGGCGTGGAACAGGTCCGGCGCGGCCATGGCCATGTTCGTCGCCAGGGCTGAGCCCCACGAGCCGCCCATCAGGATGACCTTGCGCTTGCCGAACCGCGCGCTGGCCCAGCGGGCCATTTCGACGCCATCGGCGGTCAGGCGCTGCATCGTCAGCACCTCGTCCTCGGCCGGCTTGTTGGCCTCATAGGTCTTGCCCGACCCACGCTGGTCCCACTGCACGACGGTGAAGGCCTTGGTCCACGCGCCGAACAGGGTGTGGGCGAAGGGGGTGTTGGGATTGCCCGGACCGCCATGGACGATCAGCACCACCGGATTGGCGCAGTCCTGGCCCTCGACCAGCACCCACTGCTTGAGGCCGCCGATCTCGACATAACCCTGCTGGTCGACCGACTGGCCGGGGCCCTTGCAGGCAGGGCTGAGCGTTTCGGCCGCCGCCACGTTTCCGAACGCCAGCGCCACCAGCGCCGCCGCGACCAAGCCCAGAACCCTCATGACGCCCCCAGATCACAAAACGCGAACAAGTCAGGCTCTAGCACTCAAGGTTTAGGCGCGCGCAACAAAAAGGCCGCGGAGCTTTCGCTGCGCGGCCTCTTCAAAGACGTGTGCTGAAGGCTTAGGCCTTCGGCGGCGCCGTGTTGCCACCAGCGGCCGGAGCCGCCGGCGCGGCGGCAGCGCCCGGGGCCGGAGCGGTCGCAC
>JAEXJH010000311.1 GCA_023445955.1 Pseudomonadota bacterium | reverse complement strand
ACCTCATCCTGAGCTTGTCGAAGGACGAGGTTTCGGACCCTACGCCTTCGCCACCATCCGCTCGCGTTCCAGCACGCCGAACTCATGACCCAGGCGGGTCAGCGTCTCGGCCAGGCCGTCCATTTGCGCCTCGCTATGCGCGGCCGAGATGGCGCAGCGCAGCAGGCTCTCGCCCGAGGGCGTGGCCGGCGGCAGGCCGATATTGACGTAGAAGCCGCCGTCCAGCAGCGCCCGCCACATGGCCATGGTGATCTCGTCCGACGGCAGGCAAACCGCCACGATCGGGCTGGGCGTCGAGCCCAGCTGGAAGCCGGCGGCCTCCAGCGCGCCGTACAGGCGGTTGACGTTGGCCCACAGCTTGGCGCGCAGGTGCGGACGCTCCTTCACGGCCTTCAGCGAGGCGCGCACCGAGGCCACAGTGGCCGGCGGCAGCGAGGCGGTGAACATGTAGGGGCGGCAGGCGATGCGCAGCAGGTCGAACTGCTCGTGGTTCGACACGCAGTAGCCGCCCACGGCGCCCAGGCTCTTGGAGAAGGTGCCGACCACGAAGTCGACCTGGTCCAGCAGACCTTCCTGTTCGGCCAGGCCGCAGCCGGTGTCGCCCAGCACGCCCATCGAGTGGGCCTCGTCCACCAGGATGTAGGCGCCGTGGCGCTTGGCGACCTCGACGATCGCCTTCAGCGGGGCCATGTCGCCCAGCATCGAATAGATGCCCTCGACCACGACCAGCTTGTTGCCCGGCTCGCCGGCCAGACGGCGCAGGCGCTTGTCCAGGTCGGCGGCGTCGTTGTGCTTGAAGCGGATGGCGCTGGCTTGCGTCTGCTTGCAGGCGTCGTAGATCGAGGCGTGGCTGTCGGCGTCCAGCAGCAGGAAGTCGCCCGCGCCCACCAGGGTCGAGATGATCCCCAGATTGGCCTGGTAGCCGGTCGAGAACACCATCGCATGGCGCATGCCGTGGAAGTCGGCCAGTTCACGCTCCAGCGCGACGTGGTCCGAGAACGAGCCGTTGGCGATCCGTGAGCCGCAGGTGCCGGTGCCTTCGCGACGCACCGCCTCGACCGCCGCCTCGATGCTGGCCTCGTCGAAGGCCAGGCCCAGATAGTTGTGGGTGCCCACCGTCACGGTCTTGCGGCCGTTGATGATGGCTTCCGAGGGCGAGAGGAGCTGGTCCATCACCACGCCGGTCGGCATCTGGCCGGAGGCGCGGGCGGCCTGGTAGCGGGCGGCCAGGGCGGAGTGCGAGTCGAAGAGTCCCAAGTGCGTGCTTTCTGAATTCGGCCCGGCGCGTCCGCCGAATGGTTCCGCTTGTTTGGAAAATGGAATACAGTCTAAAAATAGACGCAGCAATGAAAATGGATTCCTCTCCAAACTCCGGAATGGCTCTACGGGAGCTGGGCAAGGCGCGGCGATACGCCGAGATCGTCGGCGCGGCGGCCGTTCTGTGGCGTGAGCACGAGTTTGACAAGGTCTCCCTGAGTCAAATCGCCGCGGCCGCGCAAGTCTCGCCCCAGACCATCTACAACCTGATCGGCGGGCTGGATGCGATCGCCCTGGCGGTGATCAACGTGGCCCTGAACCGGGTCGAGTCGATGTTGCTGCGCTCGGCGACCCGGGGCGTGGCCTGCGCGCTGGAGGCCGCCCGCGTCTCGGCCCAGCATTATATCGACGACGCCCACCTCTATCGGCAGGTGCTGGTGCGCATCCCGCGGGTGCTGTTCGAGGGCACGCACCTGGGCCGCGACGTCGCCCAGATCGTCATCCAGGCGATGATCCAGGCCCAGGCCAATGGCGAGATCGCCCAGCACGTCGATCCCGACCGCCTGGGCCGGATGATCTACGCCAACTATCTGGGCGCGATCTACGACTGGGCGTGCGGCGACGCCAGCGACGCGGTGTTCCTGGAAACCAGCCAGGCGGCCGTCCTGGCCCCGGCGGCCGCCTGCGCCACCGACGCGGCGCGGCCTGTCCTGACCTCGCAGTTCTACACCATGCTGCGCTGCTGCCCGAACGCGGCCTAGCAGGCTTTGACTCTCTAGCGCCCGCCTGCTAAACGCCCCGCCTCGCTCCCGAACCCCCATTCTTAAGATTGGGGTTCTGGGGCGTGTTCGTCGTTACGCGGCGAATTCAAATCCGTGGAAGGGCCGCCAAGCCCGCACCACGGCTCACAAGTGAGGACACTATGGCTAAGAAGATCCTGGGCTACATCAAGCTCCAGGTGAAGGCTGGCTCGGCCACGCCTTCGCCCCCCATCGGCCCGGCTCTGGGTCAGCGCGGCGTCAACATCATGGGCTTCTGCAAGGAGTTCAACGCGCGCACCGAGAACGTCGAAAAGGGCACGCCCCTGCCGACCGTGATCACGGTCTACCAAGACAAGTCGTTCACCTTCATCACCAAGACGCCCCCGGCGACGCACTACCTGAAGCAGATCACCGGTCTGAAGTCGGGCGCGAAGCTGACCGGTCGTGAGACCGTCGGTGAAGTCACGCGCACGCAACTGCGCGAGATCGCCGAAAAGAAGATGAAGGACCTGAACGCCAACGACATCGAGGCCGCGGCCAAGATCATCGAAGGCTCCGCCAAGGCCATGGGCCTGAAGATCGTGGAGGCCTAATCACATGGCTAAGCAACCCAAGCGCATCCAAGCCTGGACCGGCGACCGCGACGCGACCCACACGGTCGAAGCCGCCATCGCCCTGGTCAAGGCCAACGCCAAGGCCAAGTTCGACGAGTCGATCGAGATCTCGGTCAACCTCGGCGTCGATCCGCGCCACGCCGACCAACAGGTCCGTGGCGTCGTGAACCTGCCGTCGGGCACCGGCCGCGACGTCCGCGTCGCCGTCTTCGCCAAGGACGCCAAGGCCGCTGAAGCGACCGCGGCGGGCGCCGAGCACGTCGGCGCCGAAGACCTGTACGAAAAGATCGCCGGCGGCTTCATGGACTTCGACCGCGTCATCGCGTCGCCGGACATGATGGCCCTGGTCGGTCGCCTCGGTAAGGTGCTGGGCCCGCGCGGCCTGATGCCGAACCCGAAGGTCGGCACCGTGACCCCGAACGTCGCCCAAGCCGTCAAGGACGCCAAGGGCGGCGCCGTCGAGTTCCGCGTCGAGAAGGCGGGCATCGTCCACGCCGGCATCGGCAAGGCCTCGTTCACGGACGAAGCTCTGGTCATCAACGTCAAGGCGCTGATCGACGCCCTGAACAAGGCCAAGCCGTCGGGCGCCAAGGGCATCTACGTGAAGCGTATCGGCCTGTCGTCGACGATGGGTCCGGGCTTCAAGGTGGACACCGCCTCGGTCGGCTAATCGCCGTCTGAAGCCACGAAATGAGAAGGGCGGGGCCTTGCGGCGCCGCCCTTTTTCTTTGATCCAAGGGTCATGAACCAAGACGACCGCATCCTCGA
>JAEXJH010000310.1 GCA_023445955.1 Pseudomonadota bacterium | reverse complement strand
CGCCGGTGCTGTGCACGATGAGGTCCGCGATCACGCTGACGACGGCGTCGACCTGGCCGCCGGCGGTGACGTCCAGCTTGGTCAGGCCGGTCCAGGCGGTGGTGTCGACATAGATGCCGGCGTCGTTGCTGAGATTGATGGTCTCGATGCTGGAGATCGTCGCGCTCGGCGCCGTGTAGACGTCCCCTGTGGTCGCGGTGAGGGTCAGTGTGTCGGCGCCGCCGGCGCCGTCCAGCACGTCGCCGGCGTTGAAGGTCAGGTGGGTGGCAATGACGGTGTCCGCGAGGTCGTCGCCGGTGAAGTGGTCGACGCCGCTGGTCAGGGTGAAGCTCAGCGGCTGTGGGCCGGGATCGGGATCCGGCTCGGGCGTGACCGGCGGCTGCACGGGCGGCTTGGGCGGGTCGACCGGCTTGGTCGGGCCGCCGGGCAGGTCATAGACGCTCGGCGCCGTGCTGAGCGCCTTGCCGATCCCCGTCGAGCCCAGGCCCGAGGCCGGACCGTAGGTCGTGACCAGATCGGCGCCGTAGGTGGCCTTGCCCTGGGCCATGGCCAGCATGAAGTTGTTGGCCGAGGCGGCGTAGATCCCGATGTCGGCCTTGACCGCCGCGGCCATGACCAGGCCCGCCATCGCCGCTTTCACGGCCAGGTCGACCTGGGCCGACGTCATGTTGGGCGTGACCATGCCCGCGTCCCGGGCCGTGGCCAGCACCGCGTCCTTCGTGCCGACCAGATAGGCGACGGCCGCGGCCACATCCACGCCGGCCGCCTTGGCGTAGGTCGCGCCGATGATGGTCTCGTAGATCGAGGCCACGTAGTCGCCAAAGCTCATCGCCCCGTACTTGGCGGCGAAATCCTTGGCCCCGTCGCCGTTGACGCCCAGGTTGGCGGCGAAGTTGATGTAGCGGTTCTCGAGGTTGAACTTGGCGTAGTAGGCGTCGCTGAGGTCGCTGGGATTGGCGTCCGAATGGACCAGGTAGTCGACGCCGGCCTTGGTCGGGCTCTTGCCGGTGAAGAACTGGTAGGTCAGCAGCGCCACGGCCGTGGTGTCGTCGGCGCTGTTGAGCACATAGCTCAGCGTGTCGGCGTCCGAGAATTGTCCTGAGGCGTTGAAGTTGGCGAAGACGTCCAGGCTCTTCTGCGTCGCCGCGTCGGGCGCGAGGCCGTTGTGCACGGCCGTCCAGGCCATGGTCAGCTGCTGGCTCGTATAGGCCATCTCGGGGTCCCCACCGCTTGTGTCGCTTGAGCGACTTTTTCCGCGCGATTTCATAGCGCCGCCGTGGGGACGAGCGCGTCGCTACAAATGACGACGGGCGGGGTGAGCCTGCGCTCGCCCCGCCCGTTTTAAGGGTTCTGATCAGACCGGGTGGTCTAGGATCAGATGGTCAGCAGGCCGCCGCCGCCGATCGCGTGACCGGTCAGGTTGATGCCCGTGGTGCCCGTGAGCTTAACAACGACGTCGAAGCCCGCCTGGAAAGTGTTGGCGGCGCTGCTGTCGAGCACGATGTAGGTGTCCGTGCCCATCGTGAACCAGGTCATGATCGCGCCGGTCGACGCGTCGCCGGCCGCCGCGGCGTTCAGCAGATCAGCGAAGGTGGCGCCGGTCACCGCGGCGCCGAGGTTGCCGGTCGGGGCGCCTGCGCCCTGCTCCCCAATCAGCAGGCTGTCGCCCACGCCGAAGCCGATGATCGAGGTGAAGACCGAGTTGCTGGCGACGTTGGCGTAGTTGACGGTCACCACGTCATTGCCCGTACCGACATTGATCACGTTGGCCTGGCCGTTCACCATGATCGTGTCCGTGCCCGAACCACCGGTATAGGTGACCGCGCCGTGCGCTGCTTCGAAGTCGAGGTTGTTGGTGCCCGTAGCCGAGCCCTTGACGGTCGCGGCGCCGGCCAGGGCGCCGGCGGTCCAGGTGAAGCCGCCCAGGGTGACGCCGCTGGCGTCGACACTGGTGAGCGCCGTGCTGGCGGCCGTCAGGTTCAGGCCGGCGTTGCCGCTGACCGTGATCGTTTTGACGTTGTTGTCCAGCCACTTCACCGTATCCAGGAACCCGCCGGTCGGCGTGGCCTGGGTGTCGGCGGTGGTGATGTTGACGATCTCGATGCCCGTGGCGGTGATGCCGGTCGTGGCGAAGCCGACGGCGCTGCCCGTGCCGCTGGTCAGCTGCAGGCTGATGGCGTCCGATGCGCCGCCCAGGCCGCCCGTGCCGATGGTGTAGGCCGTGCCCGCGGCGTTCAGGGTCAGGGTGTGGCCCGCCCCGAAGTTGTTCAGGGTCAGGCCGTTGCCGCCGCCGGTGGTGACGTGGTCGATGGCGCCGAAATCGGCGAGATTGATGGTCTGGTTCGTGGCGCCGGTGATTTCCAGGCGCTCGAAGTTGGAGGTGAGGGCGCCGACGCCCCCGGCGGCATGGGCCGCCGTCAGCTTCAGCACGTCGGCTGTACCGGCGCCGCCATTATACGAAGCGCCGCCGCCGAAGCCGCCGGCGGCGGAGATGTCCAGGAAGTCGTTGCCGTCGCCCAGGCTGATGGCCTTCCGACCGATCGAGTTCGTCACGGTGACGATGTCCACGCCCGAGCCGCCCGAATAGCTGGCGAGCTGGCCGTCGATCGTGACGGTGTTGGCGCCGCTGGTCCCCGAGGCGTTCACCGAGGTGAAGCTGGCGCCCGACAGGTCGGCGGTGATACCGGCCGAACCGGTGACCGTCACGGTGTGCAGCTGCGTCGAGTTTGCGACCGAGGCCAGGGTCAGCTTGCTGGCGCCCGAGATGTTCAGCGCCGTCGCGACGTCGAATTGGAGGTCGGCCACGCTCGACGCCGTCGCGCCGGTAACGATGTTGAGGGTCGTGTACTGGCTGGCGGTGAGGTTGTCGGAGAAGATGCCGATGGTCGTCGCGTTCAACGTCGCGTTCAGCGTCGTGGCGTATCCGGCGGCGAAATTGCCGTTGTTATTGACGTAGACGTCGCCCGAGCCATGAGCCAGCGTCAGGTTGCGGAGGTTGTTGGCGTCGACCTGGAGGTTGTTGGCGAAGCCGTCGACCTTGACCGTGGTCATCGCGCCCAGGCTCGTGCCGCCGCTGATGAAAGTGCCCCAATCCCCAACGTAGACGTTGTTGCCGACGATGGCGGCGGTCCCGGCGCCGGACACCGGGGTCGGGTTGTTGACCTCGACATAGGTGCCGCCGGCGGCGGCCGTGACGATGACGCTGCCGTTGGTCTGGGTGGTGTTGACGGCGTTGGTCGCGATCTGGGTGACCTTGATCGTCCCACCGCCGGTGACCTCGATCTGGCCGGCGTTGACCGCGCCCGTGGTCGTCCGCGTGACGACGACGTCGCCGAGGTTGATGTCGCTGCCTTGATAGGCGGAGGATACCTGAACGGCCCCGGTCGTGGCGCCGGTCAGGTTCACGGTCTGGTTATGGCCGTAGATGAGGCGCGCCTGATTGCCGCCCTGGTTGGTGACGGTCATCGTGACATCGGTCGGGACGGGGCGGACCAGCGTCACGTTCGCCGCGCCGACGGCGGTAATGCCCATCGTCGTCACGCCGGTCAGACCCGTCAGACTGGCGGTGATCCCGCCGGTATTGTTGATGTTGACGGTCTCGATGTTGGTGACGTTCGAGAACGTGCCGAGGGTCAGCGCCCCGGCGCCCGTGATCGTCAGCGTATCGTTGCCGGCGCCGCCGTCGTAGGTGTCGCTGGTGTTGTAGGTCAGGTCCGTGGCGGTGAACGTGT
>JAEXJH010000309.1 GCA_023445955.1 Pseudomonadota bacterium | reverse complement strand
CCCTACGGCCTGGCGGCCAACAACGGCCAGATGCTGGCCGAGGTGGCACCCAAGTCGAAGGCCGCCGAGGGGCTGGAGCACCTGGCCCGCCTGATCAGCCGCCGCGAGCCGCCGCCCTCGCAAAAGTCTTCCATGCTCTCGGGCCTGTTCAAGAAGAAGTAGATGTTCGGCAAGCGCGACCAGACAGCTCCCGCCGAACAGAAGGCGCCGCCCCCCGCTCCGGCGGGCGGCGCAGCCATCGCCACGCGTCCGCAGCGGGTCGAGCCCGCCGCCGCGCCTCAGGCTCCGGCGCCGAAGGTCAACAGCCCGTCGGCCAAGGGCGGCCCCGCGCCGGAGGCGACCGCGGGCCTGGACCAGCTGCGCGCCGCGCAGGGCGCCGCCGCCGCCCAGACGACCAACATCGTCCGTGAGCAGAGCGACTACTACCACGCCACCAAGACCACGATCTTCAACGCGCTGCTGAACACCATCGACCTGAGCCAGCTGGCCCAGCTCGACCAGAAGCAGGCCGCCGAGGAGATCCGCGACATCGTCGCCGAGCTGGTGGCGATCAAGAACGTCTCGATGTCGGTGTCTGAGCAGGAGCACCTGGTCCAGGACATCATCAACGACGTCCTCGGCTACGGTCCGCTGGAGCCTCTGCTGGCCCGCGACGACATCGCCGACATCATGGTCAATGGCGCCCACCGCGTGTTCATCGAAGTGGGCGGCAAGGTCCAGCTGACCAATGTCCGCTTCCGCGACAACATGCAGCTGATGAACATCTGCCAGCGGATCGTCAGCCAGGTCGGCCGCCGCGTCGACGAAAGCTCGCCGATCTGCGACGCCCGTCTGCCCGACGGTTCGCGCGTCAACGTCATCGCCCCGCCCTTGGCTCTGGATGGTCCGACCCTGACCATTCGTAAGTTCAAGAAGGACAAGCTGACGATGAAGAACCTGGTGGAGTTCGCCTCCATCAGCCCGGAAGGGGCGCGGGTTCTGGGCGTCATCGGCGCCTGCCGCTGCAACATCGTCATCTCCGGCGGTACGGGTTCGGGCAAGACGACGCTGCTCAACACCATGACCGCCTTCATCGACCCCACCGAACGGGTCGTGACCTGCGAAGACGCCGCCGAACTGCAGCTGCAGCAGCCGCACGTGGTGCGCCTGGAAACCCGTCCGCCGAACCTGGAAGGCTCGGGCTCGGTGACCATGCGCGATCTCGTCAAGAACTGTCTGCGGATGCGTCCCGAACGCATCATCGTCGGTGAAGTCCGTGGCCCGGAGGCCTTCGACCTCCTCCAGGCCATGAACACCGGCCACGACGGCTCGATGGGCACGCTGCACGCCAACAGCCCGCGCGAAGCCATCAGCCGTATCGAGAGCATGATCACGATGGGCGGCTACGGCCTGCCCTCCAAGACCATCAAGGAGATGATCGTCGGCTCGGTCGACGTCATCGTCCAGGCCGCGCGCCTGCGCGACGGTTCTCGCCGCATCACCCACATCACCGAGGTGGTCGGCCTGGAAGGCGACGTGATCGTCACCCAGGACCTCTTCGTCTACGAGATCACGGGCGAAGACGAGCACGGCAAGGTCGTGGGCAAGCACCGCTCGACCGGCATCGCCCGTCCGCGCTTCTGGGACCGCGCCCGCTATTACGGCCTGGAGCGCGAGCTGGCCGAAGCCCTCGACGCGGCGGAGTAGGCGGCGATGCTGTTCATCCTCGCCGGGATCCTGGGCTTCATCACCATCGCGGGCCTCGGCTTCGCCTTCGCGGGCGGCGACAGCAGCTCGACCAAGGCCGCCAAGCGCGCCCAGCTGATCGCCAGCGGCGGCGAGCGCCAGGTCGCCGTGCGCGCCAAGGCCGCCGCCAACACGCCCGACGCCCGCCGCCAGAACATCCTGAAGGCGCTCAAGGAACAGGAGCGCAAGCAGAAGAAGGCCACGCTGAGCATCGGCTCGCGCATGCAGGCCGCGGGCCTGGGCGAGAACATCAAGGCGTTCTGGATCGTCAGCGGCGTGCTGGGCGTGGTCGTCGCGCTGATCGTCCTGCTGCTGGGCCAGAACCCGCTGTTTGCGCTGCTGGGCGGTTTCGCCGCCGGCCTGGGCCTGCCGCGCTGGGTGCTGGGCTTCCTGGCCAAGGGCCGCACCAAGAAGTTCACCGAGTCCTTTTCCGACGCCATCGACATCATCGTGCGCGGCATCAAGTCGGGCCTGCCGGTCCACGACTGCCTGAAGATCATCGGCAAGGAGAGCCCCGAGCCGCTGGGCGGCGAGTTCCGCAACCTGACCGAGAACATCGCCATGGGCGTGCCGATGGATGTGGCCCTGGAGAAGATGTACGAGCGCATGCCGACCAACGAGCTGCGCTTCTTCTCGATCGTGCTGGGCATTCAGGCCAAGACCGGGGGCAATCTGGCCGAGGCGCTGGGCAACCTCTCCACCGTCCTGCGCGCGCGCAAGCTGATGAAGGAGAAGATCAAGGCGCTGTCGGCCGAAGCCGTGGCGTCGGCCTCGATCATCGGCTCTCTGCCGCCGGCGGTGGTCGGCCTGATCAGCATCACGTCGCCCGCCTACATGAAGCCCATGTTCACCGATCCGCGCGGCCACATGCTGCTGCTGCTCGGCGCGTTCCTGATGGGCCTTGGCATCTTCGTGATGCGCAAGATGATCAACTTCAAGTTCTGAGGGGAGGGCCGCCGTGAAGATCGTCGACACCCTGACCAATCCCTCGAACCTCCTGACGGCGTTCATCGCCGTGGTGACGTTCGCCACGATCATCACCCTGGCCTCGCCGGTGATGCGCGACAACAATCTGGAAGGCCGCCTGAAGTCGGTGGCCAACCGCCGCGAGGAGCTGCGCCGGCGCTCGCGCCAGAACATCGCCTCGCGCGGCGCCGCGCCCAGCGGGAGCAGCCTGCGCCACACCGACGAGGGCCTCTACAAGAACGTCGTCGAGCGGCTGCAGCTGTCGCGGTTGCTGGAGGATCCCAAGGTCGTCGACAAGCTGGCCCAGGCCGGCTTCCGCGGCCCGCGCCCGGTCAGCACCTTCTATTTCTTCCGCTTCGCCGCGCCGTTCATCTTCGCCGCGGTGGTGGGGCTGTACCTCAATGTGGTCAACGGCTTTGGCATGCTGCCGATGCAGAAGCTGACCGCCTGCGTGTTCGCCCTGGCGGCGGGCTACTATGCGCCCAACCTCTACATCAGCAACGTCGCCCAGAAGCGTCGCGAGTCGATCGTGGCGGCCTTCCCCGACTCGCTGGACCTGCTGCTGATCTGCGTGGAAAGCGGCATGTCGATCGAGGCGGCCATCCAGAAGGTCGGGGCCGAGGTCGGCGGTCAGTCGATGGAGCTGGCCGAGGAGCTGTCCTTGCTCACCGCCGAGCTGTCATACCTGCCCGACCGCCGCCAGGCCTATGAGAACCTGGCGCGCCGGACCAACCATCCCGGCATCAAGTCGGTGGCCACGGCCATGATCCAGGCCGAGCGCTACGGCACGCCGCTGGGCACCGCCCTGCGCGTCATGGCCAAGGAAAACCGCGAGATGCGCCTGTCGGCCGCCGAGAAGAAGGCCGCGGCCCTTCCGGCTCAGCTGACCGTGCCGATGATCCTGTTCTTCCTGCCGGTGCTGTTCATCATGATCCTGGGTCCGGCGATCATGAAGGTGCAGGACATCTTCGGAAAGCACTGAGGGGCCGGTCGCCGGCTCCTCAAAACCCAAAGACGCCTCAGGCCTCGGCTTCGCAGTCGCTGCGCACCAGGGTGGCGCTGCTGTAGGCGAAGTAGTGCGTGCAGCGCTGGCCGCCGCGCAGGGTCTGATGGGGAATGATGTCGCCGGCGGCGATGATCTCGCGCAGCTCGGTGCGACCGTCGCCGTTCCAGTCCATCACCTGCCAGTCGTAGCCGCGATTGATGATCGCGGTGGCGAGATACGCGGAGTACACGGTCGGCGCGGCCACCAGGGCCAGCGCGCTCAGGGCGAATCTCTTGCGCATCGGAGGTTCCTCAAGGCGAGCGCGGGCTTGATACACCAATCCTGAATTGAGCGTGGCGCGCCTTTTGCCGCAGCCAAGGTCCCGCCGTATCGTTCTGGGACAGACCATGCT
>JAEXJH010000308.1 GCA_023445955.1 Pseudomonadota bacterium | reverse complement strand
AGCCTGTCCAGCCAATACGGGGCCAACACCCTGGATGCTACCAACGCGGTCGAAACGGCGATGGAGGAGCTGAAGCCGGCGCTGGAAGGGCAGGGCGTCAAGATCTTCGCCGACCTGCACCGGCCGGCCAACTTCATCTCGGCGGCTTTGGGCGGCATCACCGAGGACCTGATCATCGGCGCGGTGCTGATCGCTGTCGTGCTGCTGCTGTTCATGCGCAATCTGCGGGTAGTGCTGGTCTCGTTCATCTCGATCCCGCTGTCGCTGCTGACCGCCGTGATCGTGCTGGACGCGCTGGGCTGGACCATCAACACCATGACCCTGGGCGGCCTGGCCGTGGCGTTGGGCGTGGTCGTCGATGACGCCGTGATCGACGTCGAGAACATCGTCCGGCGCCTTCGGACGCGAGGCGATGAAGCGGCGGCCGATGTCGTCTTGGCCGCCTCGCTGGAAGTGCGCGCACCGGTAATCTACGCCACCGTCGTGGTGGCCCTGGTGCTGGCGCCGGTGCTGATGCTGGGCGGCTTGCAGGGCGCGTTCTTCTCGCCCCTGGCGGCGGCCTTCATCCTGGCCACCATCGCCTCGCTGGCCGTCGCGGTCGTCGTCACGCCGCCTTTGGCGCTGCTGCTGCTGGGCTCGGCCCATGTGCCGGAGGAGCCCAAGAGCCTGGAGCGCGCCAAGGTCTGGCACGAGGGCGTGCTGTTGCGCGCCAGCGGACGGCCGGGCCTGGCGGTCATCGGTGTCGCGGCGGCCGCCGCGATCACCGGCGCGGGCTTCATGCTGTTCAATTCCGAGCTCCTGCCCAATTTCCGCGAAGGTCACTTCGTGCTGAGCGTCGCCGGGCCGCCGGGGACCTCGCTCGGTGTGATGCGCAAGTACGGGCGGGGGATCACCCACGACCTGCTGGCCATCGATGGCATCCAGAGCGTCGAACAGCAGATCGGTCGCGCCTCGGGCGGTGAGGACGCCTTCGGCACGGAGCGCAGCGAGTTCCACGTCGAGCTGAAACCCAAGCTGTCGGGCAAGGACCAGGACCGCATCCAGGAAGACATCCACAAGGTCCTCGACAGCTATCCTGGCCTGGAGACCGAGGTGCTGACCTTCCTGGGCGACCGTATCGGCGAGTCGCTGTCGGGCGAGACGGCCTCCCTGGCTGTCGGAATCTACGGCGCCGATCTGGACACCCTGGACAAGACGGCCGCCGATATCGCCGCCGTCATGGAGAAGGTTCCCGGCGCGACCGACGTGAAGATCCAGATCCCGCCCAGCACGCCTGTGGTCCGTGTCGACCTGCAGCTGCCGGCCCTGGCGCGCTACGGCCTGGCGCCGGCCGAGGTGCTGGACGCCGTCCAGACCGCCTATCAGGGCGCGGTCGCCGCACAGGTCTATGAGGAGAGCCGCGCGCTCGACATCGCCGTGACCACGCCGCCGCAGGTTCGCCAGGATCCCGAGGCGGTCGGCGAGCTGCTGATCCGATCCCAGACGGGCCAGGTCGTGGCGTTGAAGGACATCGCCAGGGTCTATCTGACCGAAGGCCGCACCAGCATCGCCCACGAGGGCGGGCGGCCGCGGCAGGTGGTCACCGCCAACCCCGCGCCCAAGGACGTCCAAAAGACCACCAAGGCCGTCCAGGCCGCCATCGCCCAATCGGTCAAGCTGCCGCCCGGTGTCTATCTGGACTATGCCGGCACAGCTGCTGGCGCGGCGGCGGCCCAGCGTCAGCTGCTGTTCAATGTCGCGATCGCGATGATCGGCGTGATGGCCGTGCTGCTGATCACCTTCCGCAGCGGTCGTTCCGTCGGCCTGATCCTGGCGTCTGCGCCCTTCGCCCTGGTCGGCGGGGTCGTCGCCGTGGCCCTGACCGGCGCCAGCCTGTCGCTGGGTTCGCTGGTCGGCTTCGTCACCCTGTTCGGCGTGGCCGCTCGCAACGCCATCCTGCTGGTCTCGCACCTGGATCACCTGATCCTGGTCGAGGGCGAGGTCTGGTCGCTGGACGCCATCGCCCGCGCCACGCGCGAGCGGGTGACGCCGATCCTGATGACGGCCTTGGTCACGGCGCTCGGCGTCCTGCCGCTGGCGATCCAGACCGGCCAGGCGGGGCGCGAGATCCAGGGACCGATGGCGATCGTCATCCTGGGCGGCCTGATCACCTCGACCATCGCCAGCCTGATCGTGCTGCCCAGCCTGATCTGGCGGTATGGACGTCCGCCGACGCCGGGCGCTGTCGCCTAGAAGCGAAGCGTCAGGAGCAGCACGCCGGCGGCGACCAGGAGCACGCCCAGCCAGTTGGCGGCCGAAAGCCGTTCGCCCAGGAAAGCGACGCCGAACACGGCCACCAGGATCACGCTCAGCTTGTCGACCGGCGCCACGCGCGCCGCGTCGCCCAGCTTGAGGGCCTTGAAGTAACAGATCCAGGACGCGCCGGTCGCCAGCCCCGACAGGACCAGGAAAAGCCAGGTCTTGCCGCCCACCGTATCCAGCGGCTGCCACTGGCGCGTGGCGGTCAGGAAAGCGGCCAGCGCCAACAGAATGACGATGGTGCGAATGAATGTCGCCACGTCGGAATTGATCTGGCTGACGCCGATCTTGGCGAAGATCGCGGTCAGGGCCGCAAAGCCCGCCGAGCCTAGCGCCCAGCCGATCCAGTTCACGCTCGATCCCATTCTAGGCGCCGACCTCCCGCCGACGCGCCTCCTCGATCGGGGCGAGCAGCGGCGACGCGGCCAGTCTATCCTGAACGACCTGATGGGGCAGGGCGCAATCGAGCGAGAGACCGGGAATCTGGTCGCGATCAGCGGGCGTGCTGGTCTGCGTCATTGGTCGGCCAGGCTGATGACGATGCGGCGACCGGCGGCGTCGACGCCATGGCGGGCCAGGGCCTCGACCAGATGCTCGATCAGGGTCGGATCGTGCTCCGTTGACGCCGTATCGCCCGTCGCGATCTCCACCGAGACGGCCGGCGGCGTGGCGTAGCGCGTGCGGCGGTCGGCGATCCCGATCTCCTGCAGGACGCCGACGGTGACCAGGTCGTTGGCCAGGCGGTGCAGCGAGGACCGGTTGACCTGCAGATCCATCTCCACCGCCTTCCACCAGACCGTCTCCAGGTCGATGGGGCCGGGCGTCAGATCGAACAGCTCGGCCAGACGTCGACGCTTGCTGGTCAGGCGTACGCCCAGCGCGTCGCAGCGCTCGATCACGCTCTGGCGCAGTCCGTTTGGCGTTGTGGTGGCCGTCGTCGGCGCTGGTGCGGCGACTTGCGCGGCAAGGCGTCCGCCCAGGCGCGGATGCAGTCGCCGACCGTTCAGACGAAGCATGGCGCTGGCTTGGGACATCTGGTTTCGATCAGGCTTTGATGTTGCGACCCGTTCGCGTTATCAGCAGATAGCGCCTCGGTCGGCGGTGTCGACGCCCCGTGGGAAATGTTGGGAATATGTATAGTTGGGGTAATCTGCCGCTAATGTTCGATGCGCCGCGCGATCGAGCGCAGGGCGCTCTGTCTTGAACGTCTTTTTGCTTGAGGATGACGCCGAGACGGCCGATTTCGTCGCGCGGGGACTAAAGGAGCGCGGGCATCAGGTCGAACTGTCCGCTGATGGCGTCGCGGCCCTGCAACGCCTTTCGGCTGGGACTTTCGATGTGGTGGTGCTGGATCGGATGGTGCCGGGGATCGACGGGCTGTCCCTGCTGAAGGTGCTGCGCGCCAGCGGCGACAAGACCCCGATCCTGATGCTGACGGCGATGTCGCAGATCAACGATCGGGTGGCGGGCCTGGAAGAGGGCGCAGACGACTACCTGGTCAAGCCCTTCGCCTTTTCCGAACTGGCCGCGCGGGTCATGGCGCTGGGCCGCCGTCCGGCGACGGCCGAGCCTCAGGCCGTGTTGCGGATCGCCGATGTCGAGATGAACCTGCTTCGCCGCGAGGTCCGCCGAGGCGGACGGTTGGTCGAGTTGCAGCCGCGCGAGTTCATGCTGCTGGAGCAACTGATGCGCAGCCCCGGCCGCGTGGTGACGCGGACCATGCTGCTGGATCGAGTCTGGAACTTCGGCTTCGACCCCAAGACCAATATCGTCGAGACTCACATGTCGCGTCTGCGCTCCAAGCTCAACGAGGGCTTTTCGCGCAGCGCCATCCGGACGGTCCGCGGGGCCGGCTACATGATGGATGATGATGCTTAGCCGACTTCCCCGGTCGATCGGCGGCCTGGCCCTGTGACCATAGCGGGCCTGTCCTGCGGCCTGACCGTGGCGGTCGGCGGGGTCGCCTTTACGATGGTGCACCACGAGATCGAACGACAGCTGGATCACCGGATCGAGCTGGAGACCGACTCCCTCATGGCTACGCTGCGCCGTGACGACTTCGAGACCCTGGTGCGGGCGGTCGAGGAGCGAGAGCGACGGCCGCAGCGGCGGACGATCGGCTATCTCAGCGGCGCCAGCGATGCGGGCAGCGGCATGGGCTATCTGGTTCTGGACGCCCAAGGGCGGCGGCGGGCGGGAGGTTTCTCCGGACCCGTTCCGCAGTTGGGCTGGAGCGAGTTCGCGCGGTTCACCCGGGCGGACGGCGCGGCGGGCGTCGCCCAGGCGATGAACAGCGCCTTGCCTGGCGGCGGCAACCTGATCGTGGCCGCCGACCGCGCCGTGCTGCGCCAGATCGACCGGTCGCTGCAGCTGCTGTTCCTGCTGAACTTCGGCGTGATGGTCGTCGTCGGGATCCTGGCGATGCTGGCGTTCGGCCGCGTCGTCCAGCGGCGGCTGGGGACCATCCACGGAACGGCCGAGGGGATCATGGCCGGCGACCTGTCGCGGCGCATGACGCTGGACGGGTCCGGCGGCGAGTTCGACCAGCTGGCCCAGGTCCTCAACCGGATGCTCGACCGCATTGGCGACCTGATGGGCAATCTGCGCCAGGTCTCCGGCGACATCGCTCATGACCTGCGCACGCCGCTGATGCGCCTGCGCGCGCGCCTGGAAGATGTGGAAACCATCGCCTCGACGCCGGCCCAGCGCGTGGGTCTGGCCGGGGCGGTGCAGGAGGTGGATGGCCTGCAGGACCTGCTCTCCAGCCTGATGGCGCTGTCGGAGCTGGAAGGGCGCTCGGTGCGGGAGCGGTTCGCAGCGGTGGCTCTGGAGCCGGCGATCCGCGAGTTGGCGGAGGCCTACGCGCCGGCCTTCGAGGCGGCCGGCATGACGCTGGACCTGGATCTGCAGCCGGTCGAAGTCTGGGGCGAGAAGAGGCTTCTTCAGCAGGCGCTATCGAACCTGCTCGACAACGCGCTGGCGCATGCGGGCGGCGGCGCACGCGTCGAGATCAGGCTGCAGGGGGCGGGAGACCGGGTGACGCTGGAGGTCGCGGACGATGGCCCCGGCGTGCCCGCCGAGGCGCACGAGCAGATCTTCAAGCGGTTCGCGCGGCTCGACGCCGCCCGCGCCTCGCCGGGGCACGGGCTGGGCCTGTCGATCGTGTCGGCGATCGTCTCCGCGCACGATGGGACCATTCGCGTGTGTCCCACCGAGCGTGGCCTAGCCCTGGTCATCGATCTGCCGAAGGGGCGCTAGCCCTCAGGTCGCTGGTCGCGACAATCGCACGCGAAGCGCCAGAAACGCGGCGGCGGCGAGGAAGCCCAGGTTCACGGCCCAGGCCACGGGATCGGAGAACTTCCAGCGTACAGGCCGATGTGGACCAGCGCCACGCCGGCGAACAGGATTGCCGCCTATCAGTCGCCTCTCAGGACGGGGGCAGGGCGCTGCGACAGGGCCAGGCCAGCGGCGATCAGGCCGCCGACGGTCGTCACCGAGGTCGCTCCGGCCAGCAGCACCAGGA
>JAEXJH010000307.1 GCA_023445955.1 Pseudomonadota bacterium | reverse complement strand
GGCCTGGATTCCGCCGACGCCGGTGCGCTTGCGCGCCTTGGCCAGATAGGCTTCCGACAAGTCCAGGCCTGCGATCGCCGCGCGCGGGAACGCCGCCTTCAGGTCCTTGAGGAAAGCGCCCGAACCGCAGGCCACGTCGAGGATTTTGGCGTCGCGGTGATCGCGGCCGCGCCAGTGCCTGGCCAGCAGGGACAGGCCGCGCCGGCGCATCGCCCCGGCCGTGCCAGAGAACAGCGCCTCGACCTGGGCGTCGTAGCGCCGGGCGCTCTCCGGCGTGAACCAACCGCCCGACTGGAAGTGGAAGTTCTGACGATAATAGTTTGGATAAGCTTGGCCATTGGCCTCGGCGCGCACTTCGACGCCATCGCCACGCCGGCGGCGCTGGTCGACCTCGAAGGCGTCGGCGATGAAGTCGGCGGCCTCGCGCAGGGCGGCCGAGGGTCGGATGGGGCCGTCCTCGACGGCGGGATAGAGACCGGCGGCCACGTCGCGAGCGTCCTTCTCGAAGGCTTCCAGATAGGCGCGGCGCAAGGACGCCTTGTCGGGCGCCGCCGCGGTCGGCTTGAAGCTGCGGGACTGCTCGCCCTTGGTCGGCTGGGTCATCGAGCGGGCCAGCGAGCCCGTCGCCGTCCACCACGCCGCCTTGACCATCGCCTTGGCGCGCTGGCCTACCGCGTCCGCGGCGAATGCCGCTCTCGACCGTCGCTCATCCATGCTGGCCTCAGCGCGTGAACACCCCGACCAGCTCAATATGGGGCGACCAGACGAACTGGTCCACCGGCAGCACCTTCTCCAGGCGGAAGCCGGCTTCGACCAGGGCGCGGGCGTCCTTGGCGAAGGTGGCGGGATTGCACGAGACGCTGACGACCTTGGCGACCTTGGACTTGGTGATCTCGACCGTCTGCTCGGCGGCCCCGGCGCGCGGCGGGTCGATGACCACCACATCGGTCTTGGCCAACTCGGTGCTCAGCATCGGGCGTTTGACCAGGTCACGCGCCTCGGCGGTGATCGGCTTGAGGCCAGGCGCGGCGCCCAGGGCGGACTTCAGGGCGGCGATGGCCGGCGGGCTCATCTCGGCGGCGTAGACCGCGCCGATCTCGGCTAGGCGGAAGGTGAAGGTGCCGACGCCGCAATAGAGGTCGGCGATGCGCGACGCGCCCTGCGCTTCGGCGACGGCGAACGTGACCATGGCGCGCTCAGCGGCCGGCACGGCCTGCAGGAAGCTGCCGGGCGGCAGGGCGACCACGGCCGGACCTAGCTTCACCATCGGCTGGCGCGCGCCATAGACGGTCTCGCCGGCCAGGGTCACGCGGGCGAAGTCGCCCTCGCTGGCCGCCATGGCCGCGCGCATGCGGGCGTCGGCCGACAGACCGCCGCTCTTGCGCTCCACGCCGGTGACGTCGATGTCCAGGCCCGTCGCCGTCAGGGTGACGTGCAGGGTCGGCGCCGACTTCGGATGCTCCAGGAACGGCTCGGCCAGTTTCGCCAGCGCCGGGAAGGCGGCCACCAAGCGCGGATCGGTGACGGGACATTCCTCCAGCGACACCAGGTTCCAGGAGCGTCGCTCCTTGAAGCCCAGGCGCGCGCCCTGCCCTTTGCCGCCCTTGCGGGCGTGCAGCGCCACGCGGCGACGCGAGGCCGGCGGCGCGGCGAAGGTCGGCAGGATCTCGGTCTCCAGGCCTTCCATGGACAGCTGGACGCGGATCTGCTCGGCCTTCCAGCCCAGATAGGGTTGAGGCGCCCAGTGCTGCAGGGCGCAGCCGCCACAGTGGCCGAAGTGCTTGCAGGGCGGCGTCACGCGATCGGCGCTGGCGGTCAGGATCTCGACGACCTCGCCCCGCGCCCCTTCCATCTGCGCCCGCACCGTCTCGCCCGGCAGGGTCAGGGGCACGAAGGCCGGCTTGCCGTCCTCGAAACGGGCCAGTCCGTCGCCTTGCGCGCCGATGGCGTTGATCGTCATGTCTTGCATGGGGGGTCCATACCCCAAATTTGGGGCTTGAGCGCGGGCCGCGTTCGATTTTCCGTAGCAGTGAACGAAGCTGAATAGTCCCGTCAGCGATCGTTCATGTTGATGATGTCACATCGTACGTCATCGGATGGGCCTGGGCGGGCCGGCGCAGAACCGGACGCCCTCAAAAAGACAAGCTCTCTCATGATCAAGACCGCCTCCACGAGCAGGATTTCCACGATGAAGACCGTTCTGGGCGTCACGGCCGCCCTCGTCTGCGGCGTGCTGACGCCGACCCTGGCCTCGGCCCAGGCCTATGGCTCGACGCCTTATGGCTCGAGCTACGGCGGCGGCGCCTACAGCAACCAGGGCTACTACTACGACCCCTGCCAGCGCTCGACGACCAACCGCACCACGGGCGGCGGTCTGGCCGGCGCCGGCATCGGCATGGCCCTGGGCAGCGGCATCGCCGCGCGTGGTCACCGCACCGACGGCGCGGTCCTGGGCGGGGTCCTGGGCGCCGTGGTCGGCTCGATGGCCGGCAAGAGCTCGGCCGCCTGCACCCCGGGTCGCTCGGTCGCTCCGCCCC
>JAEXJH010000306.1 GCA_023445955.1 Pseudomonadota bacterium | reverse complement strand
GCCGACGTGCGACCAGCGAGCTGTCCGGCAGCGAGGCGACGCGCAAAGCCAGGTCGAAACCCATGCCGACCAGATCCACCGTGGCGTCCGACAGGTGCAGGTCGACCGAGACATCCGGATAGGCTTCGAAAAACCCGGGCAGCACAGGCCCGAGCGTGGTGATGCCCAGCGACATCGGCACGGCCATGCGCACCGTGCCGCGCGGGGCCGAGGATTGGCTGGAAGCCTCCTCCTCGGCGGCCTCGGCTTCCGCCAGGACCCGGGTGGCGCGCTCGACCAAGGACTGGCCGGCGTCGGTCAGGGCCAGGCGGCGCGAGGTGCGGTTGAACAGCCGCGCGCCCAGGCGTTCCTCCAGCCGCGTGACGGCCTTGGAGACCGTGGCCTTGGACATGGCCAGCTCCTCGGCGGCGGCGGCGAACGAGCGCAGCTCCACCACCTTGGCGAACACGGCGAGGCCTTCGAGATCGGGAAGCTTGGACATGGCGGAAGCCTAATTTCGGAAACGATAAGTTTCAACAGTTTCCATTTCGGATCCCGCGCAGAAGCCTATCTTCTCCTCAACAGGACGCGCCGACGCGGCGCACTCCAGAGGGTACAGAAAGGTCAGAGCCATGATCATCCATAAGCCGTTCGATAATCTTGGCGGCGCCAACCACGGTTGGCTGAATGCCAAGCACCACTTCTCGTTCGCCAGCTACTACGATCCCAGCAACATGAACTGGGGCGCCCTGCGGGTGTGGAACGACGACGAGATCGCTCCGAATACGGGCTTCCCGCCGCATCCGCACAGCGACATGGAAATCATCACCTATGTCCGCGACGGCGCGATCACCCACCAGGATAGCCTGGGCAACAAGGGCCGCACCGAGGCCGGCGACGTCCAGGTGATGAGCGCGGGCACGGGCATCCGTCACTCGGAGTACAACCTCGAGCCGGAAACCACCCGGATCTTCCAGATCTGGATCGAGCCCAAGACCTTCGGTGCAGCCCCCTCCTGGGGCGCCAAGCCGTTCCCGAAGGGCGACCGCTCGGGCAAGTTCGTGACCCTGGCCTCGGGCTTCGCCGATGACGCCGACGCCCTGCCGATCCGCACCGACGCCCGCGTCCTGGGCGCGACGCTGAAGGCGGGCGAAAGCACCACCTACGCCCTGGGCAAGGACCGCAGCGGTTACCTGGTCCCGGCCGTCGGCACAGTCGAGGTCAACGGCGTGAAACTGAACGCCCGTGACGGCGCCGGCATCAAGAACGAGGACGTGATCACCATCACGGCCCTGGAAGACGCCGAGCTGGTCCTGGTCGACGCCGCCTAAGCGCGACCGCTTCGTTCAAGAAGGCGGACGCGAGGAAACCTAAACCTCGCGTCCAGTCTTCCTCTCCGACACCCATTTCCCCAAGGAGGCCGCCGTGGCCAAGGTTCTCGTTCTCTACTACTCGTCGTACGGCCACATCGAGACCATGGCCAAGGCCGTGGCCGAAGGCGCCCGCGAAGCCGGCGCGACCGTCGACATCAAGCGCGTGCCGGAAACAGCGCCGCCGGAAGTGGCCAAGAACGCCCACTTCAAGCTCGACCAGGAAGCGCCGGTCGCCGCGATCGCCGACCTGGCCGACTACGACGCCGTCATCGTTGGCACGGGCACCCGCTTTGGTCGCATGAGCTCGCAGATGGCCGCGTTCCTCGACCAGGCCGGCGGCCTGTGGGCCCGCGGCGCCCTGCACGGCAAGGTCGGCGGCGCCTTCACCTCGACGGCGACCCAGCACGGCGGTCAGGAAACCACCCTGTTCTCGATCATCACCAACCTGCTGCACTTCGGCATGGTGATCGTGGGCATGGACTACGGCCACGCCGGCCAGATGACCCTGGATGAAGTTACCGGCGGCAGCCCGTACGGCGCCACCACCATCGCCGGCGGCGACGGCTCGCGTCAGCCTAGCGAGAACGAACTGGTCGGCGCTCGCTACCAAGGTCGCAAGGTCGCTGAGACCGCCATCAAACTGCACGGCTGATCCTCTCCCCCAAGGATCCAAAGCCGCAGCCGGTCGTCCGCACCCTCCCCCCAGGCGGACGACCCACGAACCGCTCCGAGGCGCCCTCCGCCTCGGAGCGGTTTTCGTTTGGGCGCTAGTGTTTGGGATCGAAGTCCGGCGCTTGCGACGTCACATAGGTGTCCCACTCGGCCGCCGAGTGGAAGTCCAGGCCCTTATCCCAGGCCGCGCCCATGTAGTAGACGAACGGCTTGCCCGGCTCGACCTTGATCAGGACGAGGTAGTTGTCGAAGTCCGAACGCACCTCGACCACGGACTTCGGATCGACCATCAGAGCGATGCCCATCGAGCCCTTCTCGGGCTCGGCGCCTTCCCAATAGGTGACACGGCCCGGCGCGAGGTCCTTCTTGAACACACCCGCTCCACCCGGGTGCTTGTGCTTGGAGATGCCGATGCCGACGACCAGCGGGCCGGGCTTGTCGGAGCTGATGGTCGAGACCATCCGCGTGAAGTTGGTGCCCAGCGGCAGGGTGAAGGTCCGCGTCTCCCAGACCTTGCGATCAACATCCACCGGCCACGGCGCGTAGTCGACGCTGAACTTGGCCACGTCGGGGCCGTTCTGGATCACCTTCCAGGCCTTCCAGTTCCGCGAGGTCCACAGCTTGTTGTCGTACCAGACGCCCAGGCCGCCGGCGCCGCGCGCCGTGCCCACGTCGTAGAAGTCCATGCCTTCGCCGTGATAGCGGTGCTGGTCGCCGGTCTTCAGCTGGCGCTCCATGAACGGCCAGCGCACCTGCTTGCCCCAGGCGTCGATGCCCGAGGTCGACGGCGGCTCGTAGTCCTCCAGCGGCTTGCCGTAGATGCGGTGCGCCGTGCGGTCGTTCTCCCAGAGGATATCGTTGTAGCGGTAGGGCGCCAGATTGACCGTGGCGCGCGGCTTCTGACCTTCGGCGTCGGGCTTATCCAGCGTCACGGGCGCGCCGTGTTGCTCCTGAGCCAGAACGGCGGCGCCGGCCGATAGGGCCAGCCCGGCGGCGGAGCCGCCAAGCAGAATTGTGGCGGCGAGGACGAGACTCTTCTTCATCGAACGCTCTCTCAATGGAATTGCGGGAAGCGCGCCAGGGCCGCGCGGGCGCAGGCGTCGGCGGCCTCGTGGCCAGTGTCGGCGACGCCCAGGCCGCCGACCACAGCGGTCCCGACGTGCAGCGGCAGCGAGCCGGCGTGCGGGTTCAGGTGGTCGGGATCGGCGGCGATCTTGGCGGCGAAGTCGGGGTCGGTCTTCTCCCGGGGCTCCATGACGCTGCCGGGCTGGTCGAAGACGACAGCCGCATTGGCCTTGCGCGGCGCGGCGATGGGGGCCTTAAGGCTCTGCTCGTCGCGAAGGACGACCAGCGGGTTGCCCTTGGCGTCGACCACGGAAACCGAGACGTGTGCGCCCTTGGCGGCGCAGGCGTCGACCGCGGCCTTGGCCAGGTCGATGGCGGTGGGAAGGGTCAGGGCCTCGGACGTCACGCCCGCAGCAAAGGCCAGGATCGCCAGCATCGTGCTTCCTCCCAGAAGTCTCCCTCCCGGATATAGCGCGCGCCGAAAATTGGTCTAGCCAAAATATCAAATTGGATAATGCGGATTACGGAGCCTTCGGCCGCACCACGGCGGTCAGCCAGCCACCGCCCCAAGGCGTGTTGATCACCGCCTCGTCCAGCACTTCGCCCATGACCTTCAGGCGATGCCACAGCCGCAGCGGCTTCAGGGCCAGCCACATGGTCAAGCCAACCGCACCGCCGGCCTTCAGGTTCGGCGCGTAGTGGGCGACGAGGTTCTCGACCTCGCCCAGGTGCTCGATGCACTCGGAGAACACCACGACGTCGAAGGTCTCGTCGGTGGCGAAGGTGCGGCCGTCGCCCAGCAGCATCTTGACCTCGCCTATGGCGATCTCGGGCGCCAGGCGGGTCTCGCCGCGGTCGATCGCGGGCTTGGAGAAGTCGACGCCGACATAGCGGGCCGGCCGGTGGGCGCGCAGGGCTTCAAAGAACACCCCCTCGCCCGCCCCGATCTCCAGCACGCGCGGATTGGGCCAGCGGTCGGCGATCATGGCGGCCAGCAGGCGGTGATGGTGGCGCTGCTCGGACCGGGCCAGACGGTCATAGACGCCGTCCTGGTACTCGGCGTCCCACTTCTCGACCGACGCGGCGACGATCGGCTTGTGCCGCTTGCGCATGAACAGCTCGCCCAGCCACGGACGGTCCAGCGAGACCAGTTCGGTAAACCGGCGCCAACGCAGATAGGCCATGCAATTCCCCCCGAGATCCGATCCCGGATAGGCAAAGGGCCCCACGCTGTCCAGCATGAGGCCCTTATACGGGTTCGACTTTTGGAGCGGCTCAGCCCTTGTTGGCCAAGGCCGCCTGAGCCGCCGCCAGGCGCGCGATCGGCACGCGGTAGGGCGAGCACGACACGTAGTCGAGGCCGACCTTCTCGCAGAAGCTGATCGAGGCCGGATCGCCGCCGTGTTCGCCGCAGATGCCCAGCTTGACGTTCGGACGCTCGGCGCGGCCGCGTTCGGCGGCGATGCGGATCAGGTCGCCAACGCCTTCCTGGTCGACGCTGACGAAGGGGTCCTTTTCGAAGATACCCTTGTCGATATAGGCGCCCAGGAACTTGCCGGCGTCGTCGCGGCTGATGCCGAACGTCGTCTGGGTCAGGTCGTTGGTGCCGAAGCTGAAGAACTCGGCGTTCTGCGCCAGGTCACCGGCCCGCAGGGCCGCGCGCGGCAGCTCGATCATGGTGCCGACGGTGTATTCCAGCGCCACGCCCTGCTCTTCCAGCACCGCCTTGGCGACACGGTCGGTCAGGTCGCGCAGGTATTTCATCTCCTCGCCCTTGGCGACCAGCGGGTGCATGATCTCCGGCACGGGAGCAGCCTTGCCCGACTTGGCGATCTCGCAGGCGGCCTCGAGGATGGCGCGGACCTGCATCTCGTAGATCTCGGGATACGAGACGCCCAGGCGGTAGCCGCGGTGGCCCAGCATCGGGTTGGTCTCGTGCAGCTCCTTGGCGCGGCGCAGCAGCTTGGCGGCGTCCAGGCCCGTGGCCTGGGCCACGGCTTCGACGTCTTCCTCGGTGTGCGGCAGGAACTCGTGCAGCGGCGGATCCAGCAAGCGGATCGTGACCGGCAGGCCTTCCATGATCGTGAAGAGCTCGACGAAGTCGGCCTTCTGGAACGGGGCGATCTTGGCCAGGGCCGTGCGGCGGCCCTTCTCGTCATCGGCCAGGATCATCTCGCGCACGGCGGCGATCCGGGTGTCGTCGAAGAACATGTGCTCGGTGCGGCACAGGCCGATGCCTTCCGCGCCGAACTGCCGGGCGGTCTTGGCGTCCAGCGGCGTCTCGGCGTTGGCGCGCACCTTCAGGCGACGGACCTCGTCGGCCCAGCCCATCAGGGTGGCGAAGTCGCCGGTCAGCTCGGGCTCGATCATCTTGGGCGAGCCCGCCAGGATCTCGCCGGTCGAGCCGTCGATGGTGATGACCTCACCGGCCTTGAACTCACGTCCACGGACCCGGAACAGGCCTTCCTTGGCGAAGATCGACACGTCGCCGGCGCCGGAGACGCAGGGACGGCCCATGCCACGCGCCACGACGGCGGCGTGGCTGGTCATGCCGCCCCGGGCGGTGATGATGCCGCGCGCGGCGTGCATGCCGTGGATGTCCTCCGGCGAGGTCTCCTCGCGCACCAGGATGACGCTCTCGCCGGCGGCGTTGGCCTTCTCGGCCGCGTCGCTGTCGAACACGATCTTGCCGGTCGCCGCACCGGGCGAGGCCGGCAGGCCCGTGGTGATCACATCGCGGTGGGCGGGCGGGTCGATGGTCGGGTGCAGCAGCTGGTCCAGCGAGGCCGGCTCGACGCGGCCGACGGCCTCGTCCTTGCTGATCACGCCCTCGGCGGCCATGTCCACGGCCGTCTTCAGCGCAGCCTTGGCGGTGCGCTTGCCGTTGCGGGTCTGCAGCATGTAGAGCACGCCGCGCTCGACGGTGAACTCGATGTCCTGCATGTCGCGATAGTGACGCTCCAGCGTCTCCACCACCGACTTGAACTGGGCGAACACCTCCGGCATCGCCTCTTCCATCGAGGGGGCGACGTCGCCCATTTCCTCGCGGGCGGCCTTGGTCAGGGACTGCGGCGTGCGGATGCCCGCCACCACGTCCTCGCCCTGGGCGTTGATCAGGAACTCGCCGTACAGGCGCGCCTCGCCGGTCGAGGGATTGCGGGTGAAGGCCACGCCGGTTGCCGAGGTCTCGCCCATGTTTCCGAACACCATCGACTGGACGCTGACGGCCGTGCCCCAGCTTTCGGGGATGTCGTGCATGCGGCGATAGAATTTGGCCCGGTCGTTCATCCAGCTGGCGAAGACGGCGCCGACGGCGCCCCACAGCTGGTCCTTGGGGTCCTGCGGGAAGGCGTGGCCCAGTTCGCGCTCGACCACGGCCTTGTAGTCCACGACCACCTTCTGCCAGTCCTCGGCGGTCAGGTCGGTGTCGACGGTGACGCCCAGACGATCTTTGTGCTGATCCAGCACCTCTTCGAAATCGTCATGGCTGAGGCCCAGCACGACGTTCGAATACATGGTGATGAAGCGGCGATAGCTGTCGAAGGCGAAACGGCGGTCGCCCGACAGCTTGGCCAGGCCCTCGACCGTCTGGTCGTTCAGACCCAGGTTCAGCACCGTATCCATCATGCCAGGCATCGACGCCCGCGCCCCCGAA
>JAEXJH010000305.1 GCA_023445955.1 Pseudomonadota bacterium | reverse complement strand
CACCGCGACAAGAAGATGAAGGTCGGCTGGTTCCACCAGCACCAGATCGAGGCGATGGACCCCACCGACACGCCGCTGGAGATCATCCGCCGCGCCATGCCGGACGCGCCCGAAAGCGCCCGCCGCTCCAAACTGGCCCAGTTCGGCCTGGGCTATGAGAAGCAGGAGACCACGGTCGACAGCCTGTCGGGCGGCGAGCGCGCGCGTCTGCTGCTGAACATGGTGGCGATGGATGCGCCCCACGTCCTGATCCTGGACGAACCGACCAACCACCTGGACATCGACAGCCGCCGCGCCCTGCTGGACGCGCTGAACGAGTACGAGGGCGCGGTGATTCTGATCACCCACGACCGCTCGCTGATGGAGCTGGTCGCCGACCGCCTGTGGCTGGCCGCTGACGGCACGGTAAAGCCCTTCGACGGCGACATGGACGACTACGCCAAGTTCGTGCTGGACCGCGCCAAGCAGGCCGTGAAGCCGACCCAGGTGGCCCGCGAGCCCGTCGCCGCGGCCGAGCCCGTGAAGAAGAAGGCCGCCGTCGAGCCGTTGCGCCGCAAGGTCGAGGCCGCCGAGCAGGTGATGAACCGCTGCACCCGCAACCTCGCCGAACTGGACGCCCAGCTCGAGGATCCCGACCTCTACGTCAAGAACCCGGGCAAGGTGGCCGAGCTGACCAAGCGCCGCGACAACGCCAAGACCAAGCTGGACGAGGCCGAGGAAGCCTGGATGGCGCTGGCCGAAGAGCTGGCCGAAGCGGAGGCCTGACACCTCTGGGTTAGGGTAAACCCTCGTGAACCAAGAAGTTTAGCGCTTCCGGCACATCTGGGCGCGTACAACGTTTGCATGAGCACGCCCGCCCATCCTCGCAATCACGTCGTGGCCAACCCCGAAGGCCTGTCCGCGTCGGTGGTCCTCGAGTCCTTCGCCGACTGGGTCAACGCCCGGATCGGCGAGGCCATGCGGATCGAGATGGACCTGGCGTTCCGCGACCGCCCGTTCGACATCGAGGTCGGCCGCACCCCGCCGCTGGTCGGCTGGGAGCACAAGTTCATCCAGCCCGGCGCGCCTGCGCCCAAGGGCAAGATGTGGACGGTCTACCGCCTGCACGACCAGACCGGCCGTCCGGCCCACCTGCCCCACTCCGGCGACTTGGTCGAGGACCTGACGCCGCTGCTGGGCGAGCTGGGCTATCTCGGCGTGTTCGAGGACGGCGTGGCGATGTTCCCGGGCGTCGGCAAGCGCTAGCCGCCTAGCGATCCCAGGGTGGCGTTCCCTTGAACGCCTCGGCCAGGAAATCCACCATCAGGCGCACCTTGGCGCTCAAGTGCCGGCGGCTGGGATAGACCGCCAGCACGTCGATGTCGGGCAGGCTCCAGTCGGGCAGCAGCCGCACCAGCCGCCCCTCGCGCAGGTCCTCGCCGATCAGGAAAGTCGGTTGCCAGATCACGCCCTGCCCGGCCAAAGCCGCCGCCCGCGCCGTGTCGCCATTGTTCGAGTACATCACCGGCCGCATCCGCACGGTGGCTTCCCGGCCGTCCCGGTGGGTCAGGCGCCAGTCCTCGGCCATGGCCGTGTAGCTGTAGGCCAGGCAGCGATGCGCCCCGAGGTCTTCCGGCGAGGTCGGCGTCCCGTGGGCCTTCAAATACGCCGGCGAGGCGCAGACGATGTTGCGCGAGGTCGCCAGCTTGCGGGCCACATGGGCCTGGGAGCCGCCGCGCGAGATGCGAATGGCCAGGTCGTAGCCCTCCTCCACTAGGTCGACGACGCGGTCGGACAGGCTGATCTCCAGCTCGACCTTCGGATGGCGCGCCATGAAGTGCGGCCACAGCGGCGCCAGGTGCAGAACGCCGAAGCTGAGCGGCGCATTGATCCGCAGCCGCCCCCGCGGTTCAGCGACATTGGCCGAGGCGGCGGCTTCGGCCTCGGCGATCTCGTCGAGGATGGCGCGAGCGCGTTCGTACAGCGCCTCGCCGGCCTCGGTCAGCGACAGCCGGCGCGAGGTGCGGTTCAGCAGCCGTGCGCCGAGGTGCGCCTCCAACTCAGCGACGTAGCGGGTGACATTGGCCGGCGAGGTGTCCAGCGCCTCGGCCGCCTTGGCGAAGCCGCCGCGGCTGACGACGGTCGTGAACACCTCGAACGCGCGTAGCCGATCCATGACCGCCCCATCATTCCGGAAAGCTGAATGATAGAAGCCGTTTCACCCCATCGTTCAAGGTCTTCACGAGGCCTAAATCACCGTCACTGACCGACGCGCGGTGCGCCGGCCCGTCAAACGGAAAGGTTCACTGTCATGTCTCGCCTCGCCAACAAGACCATCCTGATCACCGGCGGCACCACCGGCATCGGCTTCGCCGCCGCCCAGCGCGCGATCGAAGAAGGCGCCAAGGTCGCCATCACCGGCGCCAACGCCCAGCGCCTGGAAGACGCCAAGACCGCCCTCGGCGGCGACGTCCTGGCCATCCTGGCCGACGCCGGCGACGTGGCCGCCCAGGCCGACATCGCCAAGGCCGTCGAAACCGCCTTCGGCAAGCTGGACGCCGTGTTCGTCAACGCCGGCGTCGCGCCGTTCGGCCCGCTGGAAAGCTGGACCGAGGAGACCTTCGATCGCGCCATCGGCGTCAACCTGAAGGGCCCGCTGTTCCTGATCCAGGCCCTGGCCCCGATCCTCAGCAACCCGGCCTCGATCGTCTTCAACGGCTCGATCAACGCCCACATCGGCATGCCGAACTCCAGCGTCTACGCCGCCAGCAAGGCCGGCCTGATCTCGCTGGCCCGCACGCTGTCGGGCGAGCTGATCGGCCGGGGGATCCGGGTCAACGTCATCAGCCCCGGGCCGGTGAGCACGCCGCTCTACGGCAAGCTCGGTCTCGACGCCGCCTCGCTGGACGCCATGTCGGCCGGCATCCTGGCCAACCTGCCGGCCGGCCGCTTCGGCGAGCCGCGCGAGATTGCCGATGCGGTGGTGTTCCTGGCCTCTGACGAGAGCCGCTTCACGGTCGGCAGCGAACTGATCATCGATGGCGGCATGAGCACGCTGTAGGGGCTACTTGGCGGGCGTCAGCTTGATCGCGCTGATGCTCGCCACCCCTGCCGACTTCAGGACCAGCGTGTTGGTCCCCGGCAGCAGCGTCACGATCTTGCCGTTCGCCGGATCACCGTTGACCGCCACCTCCATCGGCCCGGTCCCGACCACGCTCACCGCGTAGCGTCCGGGCCGGGCCGAGATCGTGTAGCGCAGCCACTCGCCAGCGCTGAAGTCGGTGACCACCAGACCGTCTGCCGCGCGCTTCAGGTCCACCCCGTCATTCCGCCCCGTCCGCCCCCGGTTCCACGGCGTGCGCTCGCCGCCGGTCGAGACGTGGTAGTTGGCCACGTCGCTGTCGGCATAGGCCGAGCCGGCCACGCCCATATCGTATTCCCAGGCCGGGATCGTCGCGCCTTTCGCACCCACCACGTGCTTCCTGAACGGCCGCACCGTCGCGTCGTGCGGCTGGCGGAACATGGCGTCGATAACGTCCGGATGGGCCTCGTTGTTCTCGAAGCGGACGTCGTGCGCTGCGACCTTCATCAGCACCCGGTAGGCCTTGTCGGCGCTGACCGGGACCTTGGCCTCGCCGGTCAGGGTGGCGACCACCTCGTCATAGGCCGGATCGACCTTGATCTCGAGCGGCTGGTTGAAGCCAATCTTCTTCAGCGGCCAGAACGCCCAGCCGATGCCGTGGCTCTCGACCAGGCGGATGGAGTCGGCGAACCAGACATTGGAGTTCTCGCCGCTCTCGCCCAGCCACAACGGCAGGCCGGTCTCTTCGCGCAGCTTCAGGTGCTGCGCGATCGAGGCCTCGTCGTTGGTGTTCCAATATTTGTGGAAGCTGAGCGCCATGTTGGCGTCCCAGGGCTTTGGCATCCCCTTGTAGTTGTTGCCCCAGCAGTTGCCCTCCAGGATGATCATGTGGCGCGGATCGATCTGCCGGATCGCGGCGGTGAGCTCCTGGTAGTAGCTCCACAGCTGCGCCTGCTTCTCGTCCTTGCAGCCGTGCGTATTGCCCGGCCCGTCGAAATCCCAGTTGGGCTCGTTGATCAGGTCGTAGGCCCCGATCATCGGCTCGTCCTTGTAGCGGGCGGCCAGTTTCTTCCAGAGGGCGATGGTCTTGCGGCGCGCCTCGGGACTGTCCCACAGCGAGGGCTTTGACGGATCCCGATCGGCGATCGGCAGGTCGTTCCCCTGGCCGCTGGGCGCGGCGTGCAGGTCCAGGATCAGGTACATGCCGTTGGCCTTGGTCCAGGCGAGCAGCTGATCGATCCGCTGGAAGCCGTCTTCCTTCCAGGTGTCGACGCCGGGCCTCTCCTCCTGGTCGACCCCCAGGGTCAGCAGGTCGTAGTGCATCGGCAGGCGCACGGAGTTGAAGCCCCAGGCGGCCATGGCGTCGATGTCGGCCTTGGTGGTGTGGTTGTCGAGCCAGGCTTGGTGGATCGCCTTCTGGCGCTCGGCCCCGACGAGGTCGGCGATCCTGCCCTGGATGACGCGCTGCTGGCCCAGCTTGGCCAGGCGCAGCATGTAGCCTTCCTGCAGCATCCAGCCGCCCAGGCCCATGCCGCGCAGCAGATAGGGCTTGCCGGTCTCGTCGACGATGCGGGCGTCCTTGGCCTTCAGCCAGCCCTCGGCCTGCGCAGACGTCGAAAGCAGAGCGAGCGCCAGGGCGCTCCCAAGAAACAAGGAATGCGCGAGCTTTTTTATGCGAAGGCCTCCCGTCCGAGGTCGCCTTCGAACGGGCGACGCTTACTGGTCAGGCCACTTCGTGCCGCATCATGACAACGTTGTCTAGGCGGGCGTCAACGCCTGGGAGAGGGTCGAGAGCAGCGACATCACCGTCAGCGGCTTGGGCGTGGCGCCATCGAACACCGGATCCAGCGGCCCCATCCGCACGTCGGCCGAGAAGGCGATGATCGGCGCGCCGGCGCTGGGGCCCTGCTCGGCGCGGATGCGCTGAGCGGCCGAGACGCCGTCCAGGCGTGGCATGCGCAGGTCCATCAGGATGGCGTCATAGGGCGCGGCGGCCGCGGCGGCGACGCCCTCCTCCCCGTCCTCGGCTTCGGCGACCTCGACCCCGACGGCCTCCAGCACCGAGCGCACCAGTTCGCGGTTGCCGGCGTTGTCGTCGACCACCAGCACCCGGCTGCCCGGCGGCGGCAGTGGAATGTCGTCCTCCCTGGGCGCATCGTCGTCGGCCTGGGCGATGGGGGCCGGCATCTCGAACCAGAAGCGCGCGCCATGGCCCTCCTCGCTCTCGACGCCGATCTGGCCGCCCATCAGCTCGACCAGTCCCTTGGAGATGGCCAGGCCCAGGCCGGTGCCGCCATGCTGGCGATTCAGGGCCGCGTCGATCTGCGAGAAGCGGGCGAAGAGCAGCGCCTGATCCTCGGCCGCCACGCCGCGCCCGGTGTCGACCACGGCGATGCGCAGGCGGCCGTCGCGATGGACGGCGTCGAGGCTGACCTTGCCAGCGTCGGTGAACTTGACCGCATTGCCGACCAGATTGACCAGCACCTGGCGCACGCGCTCGGGGTCGATCATCACCTGGGGCGGGATCGCGGCGAGACCGTCGGCCGTCAGGGTGAGCCCCTTTGCCATCGCTCCGGCGCTGGTCAGCTCCAGAACCTCGGCGACCAGGTCGGCCACGCTGGTCGGGCGCACATTCAGGGCTATGCGTCCCGACTCCAGCCGCGAGAAGTCGAGGATGTCGTTGATCGTCGTCAGCAGCGTCTGGCCGCCGGCGGCGATGCGGTCGAGATAGCGCTGGGCGCGCGGCGACAGGTCCGGCTCGTCGGCGGCCAAGTTGGCGAAACCGATCACGGCGGTGAGCGGCGTGCGCAGCTCATGGCTCATATTAGCCAGGAACTCGCCCTTGACCGCGGCGGCCTGCTCGGCCTCGGCGCGAGCGGCCCGCAGGTCCAGCTCCAGCGTCTTGCGAGCGGTGACGTCGCGGATGATGTCGGTGATGCCGGTGGGAACGCCGGTGACCGGGTCACAGGCCAAGGTGGGTCGCGACTCCAGCCAGATCATCTGGCCGTCCTTGCGGAAGGCGCGGTACTCGACCGTGGCCGCCGGCGGGGCCGCGGCGGCGCTGGGACAGTCGCGCTGGGCGCTGACCGCCGCGCCGATCTTGGCCATGTCGTCGGGGTGCAGGATCTTCAGATAGGCCGTGCCCAGCAGCTCCTCGAGCGGATAGCCGGTGATCGAGCGGGCGGCGGGCGAGATGTAGTTCATCTGCCCGTGCAGGTCGCTGTGGGCGATGATGTCCAGGGCGCTCTCGGCCAGCAGGCGGAAGCCGGCTTCGCTACGCTCGGCGGCGGCCGAGGTCTCGATCAGGCGGTTCATCACGTCGCGGCGCTGGCGCTGCAGGGCCGCGATCGGCAGGCTGACGAAGATCGACACGGCCAGGAACGACTGCAGCACCGTCGACTGGATGGCCGAGCCTGCGTGGATCAGGTGGATCGGCCCGCGTCCGGCCAGGGTCAGGACCAGGGCGATGGCGGCGACCAGGGCCGAGCTGATGGCCGCGCCCAGCACCTCCTGGCGCCAGGCGACCAGCAGCATGGTCGGCGGCACCAGGAACAGCAGTGGATACTGCACCTGGCTGAACACCGCGATGGTGACCATGCAGCAGATCACCATCGACAGGACGCCGTCGCCGGTCCAGGGCCGCTCGCGCAGATATTGGCCGGACTTGAACAGCACCAGCAGGCACGGACCGATGGTCAGCATGCCCAGCACGTCGTTCAGCGCCCAGCCGATGACCGCGCGCAGCAGGTCCCCGCCCAGGATCAGGGTGTAGAACGTCGAGGCGATGGTCCCCAGCAGCGCCGGGGCCATGAAGCCGCCCAGCAGCACGAAGGCCAGCATGTCGCGCGGCCGGCCCAGGTCGATCGCCTCGCCCGTCACGCGGCGCACGCACGTCGCCGCTAGGAGGGCCTCGATGAGATTGAGCACGACCAGGATCACGGCCAGGACCGGCGTGTCGCCGGCGTGGAGGGCCGCGCCCAGCGCGCCGACGGCCGCTCCGGCCAGCATCACCGGCCAGCGCCGCGTGGGCGACGACAGCAGGCACGCGGCCAGGAAGCCGTTGGACAGCCAGATCGGCGTTCCGAGATGGTAGGCGCGTGGAACTTCAGCGCAAAGATAGGCCAGCAGCCCGAAGCCAAACGCGACGCCGACCGCGAGCAGCACAGCTTTCGCCAAGTCGTCGCGGGCCGTGGATCCGATCGTCGGGTGGTCGACCATGCGCTGAACCGGCCAGTCGGGGAGCTCCGACCCTTTCGGTTATTTCACCGGATACGGGAAAACGCCAGAAAAGCTTGGGATAACAAGGTTACTACCCGCACTTCACTTCCTGGACGACGCCGGTGTCGGCATTGAACAGGATGTTCAGGCGGTCGGCGCGGTAATCCATGGTCACTGGGCAGGTCGTGCAGGCCACCCGCCACCGCGACGGATCGACCGGAGCCGGCAGGCTGGTGCGCAGCTTGCCGACATATTGCTGAGCGTCCTTCAGGCCGCACTGGGCCTTGGAGGCCTCCGCGACCGGCGGCTTGGCCGGCAGCGCGATGGCCGGCGGCGCGGTGGGTGTGCTGGGCGGCGGCGGCGGGGCCGGCTCGGGCGCGCTGGAACATGAAGCCAGAACCAGACCCAGGACTGCTGCGGACAGTACGCGCTTCATGCCTGCTTCTCCCAACCGCGTTCGGCGCCCTGGCGCCAGTAGGATACCGGATGCCCGGCCTTCTTGAAGACGGACCAGCGGCCTCGCGCCATGGCTAACGCCTGGTCATCCCGGCCGTCGAACAGCAGGATGCAGCGCGAGACCCCGGCTAGGTCGCCAGGCTCCGCCCCGTCGATCAGGAACAAAGCGTCACCGGCGTTCGGGTTGCCATCCTCGCCGGTCAGCAGCACCGGCTGGCGCTCGGCCATCGGCTCGCTGGCCAGGCCGTGCGGCAGGAAGCTGTCCTCGCGGAAGGTCCAGAGGTGCTGGTCCAGCGCCTCCAGCCGTCGAGGGTCACCGCCGCGCACCAGCGCTTTCCAGCCCCTGCCCAGCGTCTTCTCCAGAAGCTCGGGCAGCACCGCCTCGAGCGGCGAGCGCTCCAGGTGGTAGAACCAGACCTCGCACGGCGCGGCGGTCATGCTCAGCCTTCGTAGGCGTCGGCGACGAGGCGGTTCAGCAGACGCACGCCGTAGCCGGCCGCGCCGTCCGGCACGGTCGGATCGGCCGAGGGCTTCTTCCAAGCCGTCGAGGCGATGTCGAGGTGGGCCCACGGCGTGTTGTTGACGAAGCGCTGCAGGAACAGACCCGCCGTGATCGAACCGGCCGGGCGGCCGCCGATGTTCTTCATGTCGGCGATCGGGCTTTCGATCTGCTTTTCGTAGGACGCCGGCAGCGGCAGGCGCCACAGCAGCTCGCGCTCGGCCTTGCCAGCCGCAAGAAGTTTCTCCGACAAGCCGTCGTTATTGCTGAACAAACCAGCGTAGTCATGACCTAGCGAAATGATGATTGCGCCGGTCAGGGTGGCCAAGTTGACCATGAACTGCGGCTTGAAGCGCTCCTGGCAGTACCAGAGGGCGTCGGCCAGCACGAGGCGGCCTTCGGCGTCGGTGTTGATGACCTCGATCGTCTGACCCGACATCGAGGTGACCACGTCGCCCGGGCGCTGGGCGTTGCCATCGGGCATGTTCTCGACCAGGCCCAGGATGCCGATGGCGTTGACCTTGGCCTTGCGACCGGCCAGAGCGTGCATGACACCGGTCACGGCGGCCGCGCCGCCCATGTCCCACTTCATGTCTTCCATGCCGTCGGCCGGCTTGATGCTGATGCCGCCGGTGTCGAAAGTGACGCCCTTGCCGACGAAGGCGATCGGCTGGGCCGACTTATCGGCCGCGCCGGTCCACTTCATGATGACCAGCTGGCTCTCGCGGACGCTGCCTTGGCCCACGCCCAGCAGGCTGCCCATGCCGAGCTCGGCCATCTGGGCCTCGCCCAGGATCTCGACTTCCAGGCCCAGGCTTTCCAGGCTCTTGGCGCGGGCGGCGAACTCTTCGGGGTGCAGGATGTTGGCCGGCTCGGAGACGAGGTCGCGGCTGAAGATGATGGCGTCGGCCAGGGCGGCCAGCGGCTCGAACGCCTTCTGGGCCTTGACC
>JAEXJH010000304.1 GCA_023445955.1 Pseudomonadota bacterium | reverse complement strand
GCTAGTTGGGGAGCACATACTCCAGCTCGTAGAGGTGCTTGCCCTCGACGACCGTGATGATCAGCCGCCCGGAGATGCCCTTGAGCGCGCCCGACCCGGAGTCCGGCGCGATGTCTACCGCCATGCTCATGTCCTTGCCGCGCATCGAGCCGCGATGGACCAGGGCAAAGCTCCCCGCCTTGCCGTTCAGCGCGCCCACCACGCGCTCGGTGGCGACGTAGGCCGCCGAGCCCGGGACCTCGGTTCCGACGGTCAGCATCTCGCCCTTGCCGGTGGCGTCCAGCGCGCCGTGATAAGTCTTGTCCAGTGAGAACCGGCCCAGGGTCGAGCCCTCGCCCTTGTCCTGTTCGACGGGCTTTGTGCTGACGTCGAAGACGCCCTTGGCGTGATGCATGACGGTCTCCGAGACGGCGGGAGAAGCGGCCGCCAGCACAGCGGCGGCGACGGCCGGAACGATGATGCGCAGTGCGGCCATGACGACGGTCCCCCTCGAATGTCGAGATGAGAACATAGTGAGAACTTTTCGTCAACGACCCTTCAGGGCGCGTCCGCTGACCACGGCCGCTGCGCCAAACTTGCCGCGCAGGGCGTCGATGGCGGTCTCGCTCTTCAGCGTGCGACGCTCCTCGTCGGCGAACATGTCGGCGCCGGCGCTCTCGGCGTCCATGAAGTCGGTCAGGCCCGCGCCGATCAGGCGGTAGGAGAGGCCGCGCGGCTCGGCGGCCAAGAGTTCGCGCGCGACCTGGAACAGCGTGCGGGCCGTCTGGGTCGGCACGGCCAGGGTGCGGCGGCGGGTGTGGATCTTAAAGTCGGGCGTGCGCAGCTTCAGTGTCGCCACGCGACCCGCGACGCCTTCCTTGCGGGCCTGCTTGGCGACCTTCTCGCACAGCGGCCAGAGCTCGTCCTCAAGCGCCTCGCGCTGATGCAGGTCGTCGTTGAAGGTGGTCTCGGCGCTGATCGTCTTGCGCGACTGGTCGGGGTCGACGATCCGGCTGTCCTGGCCTTGGGCCAGGCGGTGCAGGCGCAGGCCGCCCGAGCCCAGCCGGTTGGCCAGGAATTTCAGGTCCGCCGCGGCGATGTCGCCGACCGTCTTCAAGCCGACCTCCGCCAGGCTGGAGACCGTGGCCGGCCCGACGCCGGGCAGGATGCTGACCGGCTTGCTGGCCAGGAAGCTCTGCGCCTCGGCCGCGCCGATCGCCGAGAAGCCGCGCGGCTTGTCCAGCTCCGAGGCGATCTTGGCCAGGAACTTGTTGGGGGCCAAGCCGATGGAGACGGTCAGGCCGATCTCGCTCTCGATCTCGGCCTGCAGCTTGGCCAGCATCTGGGCGGGCGTCGCGCCATGCAGGCGCTGCGTGCCCGTCAGGTCGATCCAGGCCTCGTCCAGCGACAGCGGCTGGATCAGCGGCGTCAGCTTGTCGAGCTTCTCGTGGATGCGAGCGCTCTCGTGCTTGTACTTGTAGAAGTTGGGCTTGATGACGACCGCGTCGGGGCAGGCCTTCAGCGCCTTGAACATCGGCATGGCCGAGCGCACGCCGCTCATGCGGGCGATGTAGCAGGCGGTCGAGACCACCCCGCGCTTGCCGCCGCCGACGATCACCGGCTTGTCGCGCAGGGACGGATCGTCGCGCTTCTCCACCGAGGCGTAGAAGGCGTCGCAGTCCAGGTGGGCGATCGAGAGGGTTCCCAGCTCCTCGTGGAACAGCGTGCGCGGCGAGTAACAGGACGGGCAACGCGCGGCCTTGGCCTCGCCCGTCCATCCGCAGTCGCGGCACAGGGACTTCATCGGAGGGCGCTCAGGCTTCCTGCGGCCACAGCCAGACCGCGCCGCGCACGCCGGAGCTGTCGCCGTGGACGGCCTTCTTCACCGGCGTCTCGAACACGTCGGAGAACACATGAGGGGCGATGGCGGCGGGCAGGCGCTCATAAAGAGTCTCGACATTGGACATGCCGCCGCCCAGCACGATGACGTCCGGGTCGATGATGTCGCAGATCGCGGCCAAGCCTCGGCCCAGGCGGTCGATATAGCGGTCCAGCGCGGCGGCGGCCGAGGCGTCGCCGCTGTTGATCGCGTCCATGGTCGCCTGGCCGGTCGGGAAGCCGGCGTCTTTGGAAAACGCCGGGCCGGCGACCCATTTCTCCATGCAGCCGTTGCGGCCGCACCAGCACGCGGGGCCGGGATATTCCTCGGGCTTGGGCCAGGGCAGGGGCATGTGACCCCATTCGCCGCCAAAACCGTTGTGGCCCTCGATGATCTTGCCATCGACCACGACCCCGCCGCCGCAGCCGGTGCCGATGATGACCGCGAACACGACCCGCGCGCCGGCTCCGGCGCCATCGGCGGCTTCGGACAGGGCCAGGCAGTTGGCGTCGTTGGCCAGGCGGACGGGGCGCGCCAGCCGCTGCTCCAGGTCCTGCCCGAACGGGCGGCCGTTCAGATAGACGCTGTTGGCGTTGCGGATCAGGCCCGTGCGCGGCGAGATCGAGCCGGGAATGCCCAGGCCCAGCCGCGCACAGGTCGCGCCGGCCATGGCCTCGGCGTCGGCCAGCAGGCCGGCCACCACGTCGAGCGCCTCTTCATAGTTCCCGGGATTGGGCTTGCGCACCCGGGCGGCGAACGCGCCGGCCTCGTTGAGCGCGGCGAGCTCGATCTTGGTGCCGCCGAAATCGACTCCGAAC
>JAEXJH010000303.1 GCA_023445955.1 Pseudomonadota bacterium | reverse complement strand
CTTCCTTGGTCGTGTAGAAGGGCTCGAAGATGCTGTCGATGCGATCGGCCGGGATGCCGCCGCCGGTGTCGACGACCGTGATGGCGATGAACGCGCCCGGGCGCGGCGGATGTGTGCGGATGGCCGGGATGCGAGAGACGGTGTCGACCCGGAAGGTCAGCCGGCCCTCGCCGTTCATCGCGTCGCGGGCGTTGACCGCCATGTTGATCAGGGCGGTCTCGAACTGGCCGATATCGGCGATGGCGAAGCAGGCCGGGTGGCAAAGCTCCAGCCGGATGTCGACCAGCCCGCCCACCAGCGGCCGGATCAGGGCCGAGACGATCTCCACCTGCCTGCCGACGTCGAACACTTCCGGGATCAGAGGCTGGCGTCGGGCGAAGGCCAGCAGCTGGCTGGTCAGCTTGGCGGCGCGGTCGACGGTGTCGGAAATGGCGTCGATATAGCGGCGGCGGCGCTCCTCGGGCAGGTCCTGCCGGCGCAGCAGGTCGGTCGACGAGCGGATGATGGTCATCAGGTTGTTGAAGTCGTGGGCCAGGCCGCCGGTCAGCTGTCCCACGGCCTCCATCTTCTGCGATTGCCGCAGCTGGTCCTGGGCCTGGAGCAGCGTCTTCAACGCGTCCTTCTCGGCGGTGATGTCGCGCGAGGTCGAATACAGCTTGCCGTTCTCCGGCACCGCCACCCACGACAGCCAGTGATAGAGGCCGGCCTTGTTGCGATAGCGGTTCTCGAAGTTCAGGACCGGATCGCCGCGCCGAACCTGGGCGAAGGCGTTTTCGCTGGCGCCCAGGTCGTCCGGGTGCAGGAAGTCGACGAAGTGCCGGCCGGTCATCTCCTCGGCCGTCCAGCCCAGGGTCGCGGCCCAGGCCGGGTTGACCCGCGCGAACCGGCCATCGTCCAGGCCGATCACCGACAGCAGCAGCGGACTGACGTTCCAGGTGGTGCCGCGTTCGGACGAGCGCTCGATCACCTGGCTCTCGAGATCGGCGTTCAGTCGCCGAAGCTCGTTCTCGGCCTGGCGACGGGCGGTGATGTCGAAGGTGACGCCCGGAAAGTGCTGGGGCCGGCCGGCGGCGTCGAACACGCAGCGGCCTTCGGCCACCACCCACTGGACCGTTTGGCCGGGCTGCAGCAGGCGATATTCGGCGCTGAAGGTCTCGCCGGTCTCGAGGGCGGCGGCGATCTGCGTCTGGACCTCCGGCAGGTCGTCGGGGTGGATGCGGGCGAAGAACTCCGCGATCGGCGCGCCGGCCGAGGCCTTGGCGGGATCGACGCCGTAGAGCTGGGCGAAGCGCGCGTCGGCCACCACGCGGTCGGCTGGAATGTCCCAGTCCCAGGTCCCGATGCCCCGGCCCGCGGACAGGGCCAGCTGCAGGCGCAGCTCGCTTTCCTCCAGCGTGACGGAAAGGCTCGGCGCGTCCTGCGGATCGTGAGGCGGCGCCTGAGACATCTTTTTGGAGTTTCCAGCCCTTGTTTCGGCGACGCCAGGGCCCCGCGATGTTCCAGCGGATTTGAACGCGGCTGTCAGGCTAGGGTTTCCTCCGAGGCGCGTCCAGCCGGGCGCCGTTCGGGTTGTCCCCAAAAGAAAGCCCCGGAGCTTGCGCTCCGGGGCAGGAAAGGGTCCGGCCGGGATAGGATCGGCCAGACGGGGAGGAAACCTCGCCGCTTACTTCAGCTTGGCGCTGATCGAGACGCCGACGATGCGGGGCTCGTTGTAGACGGCGGCCATGTAGTTCTCGATCACACCCTTGAGGTTCTTCTCATTGGTGATGTTGCGACCGAACAGGGCGATCTCGTAGCCCTGGGCCATGTTCTCGTAGCCCAGCTTCACGCCGCCCTCGAAGTTGCCCTTCGAGTAGAATTCCTTGGTCTTGTAGAGGACGTAGTTCGTGTAGCCCTGGACGTTCCAGTCCGTGGCGGCGAACACGCGACCGTCATTGCCGACCGGGATGTCGTAGCGGGCGGTGAAGTTCAGGTTGTACTTCGGAGCGTTCGGCAGCGGTTGGCCGTCGATCTGAGCGAAGGTGTTGGCGCCCACCTTGATCGTCGGGTTTTCGACCGTGCAGACCACCACGCCGTTCAGCGCGCAGACCTGCGCATAGACGCGCTTGTCCTTGATCTCACTGTGCAGGTAGCTGGCGCCGGCCGTCAGCAGCAGGTTGCGGACCGGGCGCCATTCCATGTCGGCCTCGACGCCGTAGGCCTGGGCCTTGTCGGCGTTGAACAGCACGCCGTTGCCGTTGCTGTCGTTGCCGTTCAGCTGGATGTCCTTGACCTCGTAGGTGAAGGCCGAGGCGTTCAGGCGCAGGGTGCTGTCGAGCAGGAAGCTCTTGAAGCCCACTTCATACGACTGGATCGTTTCCGAGTTGGCCGTGGTGAAGTCGGCGTTGAACACCGCCGAGCGACCCTGGATGGTCGGGCCGCGGAAGCCCTTGGCCGCGCGGGCGTACAGGCTGACGTCCGGGTTGACCTGGTAGTTGGCCGACAGGTCCCAGCTGACCTGCTCGTCGGCCATGCGGACATAGCGACGGCCGGTGTAGGTCGAGACGTTTGCGGCGTTGTTCGAGGTCTTCACCAGGACGGTCTTCTTGGCGTCGTAGGTGTCACGCAGGCCGCCCGTGATCGTCAGGGCGTCGGTCAGCTGGTAGCTGACCTGGCCGAACACCGCCCACGAGGTGTTCAGGTTGTTCAGGCGCACCCAGTTGTTGGGGTT
>JAEXJH010000302.1 GCA_023445955.1 Pseudomonadota bacterium | reverse complement strand
CGTCCAGGACGGCGTCGGTCACGGGATCTTGGCTCCCTGATTGATCCAGGCGCCCAGCTGGGCGCGCTCCTCTACAGTCATGCCTGTCTCGTTGCCAAGGGGCATAGAGGTGGAAAGAACCGCACGTTCACGGATTTTCGGAGCGTAGGTACGGATATGCTCAGGGTTGTCGAAGGTCGCGCCCAGGGGCGGCGCCGAGAAGCCGGGATGCGTGGGCGCGGCGCTGTGGCACATCACGCAGTGCTTTTGCACGATCGCCTGGGCGGTGGCGAAGCTGACGGGGCCATCGATCTTGACCTCGGTCTTGGGCTTCAGGCTGGCCACCACGGTGGCGGCGAACACCAGCATCGCACCGTAGAACAGGAAGTCGTGGCGGATCTTGCCGTGGTGCTTGAGCAGGAAGAACTGCCGGATCGAGATCCCGCCGGCGCTGATCATCGCCAGCAGCAGCCAGCTCAGCGGGTGGCCAGTGACCATCGGATAGTGGTTGCTGATCATGATGAAGATGACCGGCAGGGTCATGTAGGTGTTGTGCACCGACCGCTGCTTGCCCATCGCGCCCAGGCGCGGATCGACGGTCCGGCCCGCCAGCATGTCGGCGACGATCTTGCGCTGGTTGGGGATGATCACCAGGAAGACGTTGGCGACCATCGCCGTGCCGATGATCGCGCCGACGTGGATAAAGGCCCCGCGGTCGCTGAACAGCTTGCTCAGCGCATAGGCCGCGGTCGTCAGCGCGCCGAACCACACGATCCCAAACCACAGCCCGCGTTGGCCCAGCGGCGAGCGGCATAGCGCCTCGTAGACCGCCAGCCCGCCGAAGATGAAGGCCAGGCCCGTGCCGATGGCGGCCGGCTGACTGAAGGCGTGCTTGGCGGTGTCGATCAGATAGACCGGCGCCTGCCAGTAGTAGAGCACGATCAGCAGGGCAAAGCCCGACAGCCAGGTGGTGTAGGCTTCCCATTTGAACCAGTGCAGATGGTCGGGCATGTGCGCCGGGGCCACCATGTACTTCTGCGAATGGTAGAAGCCGCCACCGTGCACGGCCCACAGCTCGCCCTTGACGCCGTCCTTTTCAGGCATGGGCGCGCGCAGGTTATTGTCCAACCAGACGAAGTAGAACGAGGCCCCGATCCAGGCGACGCCGGCGATCACGTGCAGCCAGCGAAGGGCGAGATTCAGCCAGCCGGGAAGGTCGTAGTCCATCTTATTGCGTCACCGCGTCGAGCAGTCGGAGCTTGGAGATCAGGCCGATCTGGGTGATCGCCTCGGCGATCTCGGCCGCTTCGTCGTGGGCGAGGCGCGCCTGCATGGCCGTCAGGATCGAGGCCTTGTCGTTCAGCCGCACGGCGATGATGAACGGAAAGCCGAAGCGCTGGCCGTAGGCGGCGTTGAGGTCGTGGAAGCGCGCGAACTCTTCCGGCGTCAGCTTGTCGAGGCCGGCGCTGGCCTGTTCGGCGTTGCTCTCGGCGGTCAGCTGCTTGGCGATCGCGGCCTTGCCGGCCAGTTCGGGGTGGGCGCGGATCAGAGCCAGCTTGTCGGCGGTGGTGGCGGCGTCGAGGACGGCCATCATGCCGTCGTGCATGGCCTCGACGCTGGTGAACGGGCGCTCGTCCCAGGCGCGCTCGACGACCCAGGGGGACAGCTCGAAAGCGAACCCGAGGGCGGTGGTGAAGCCGGTCTGGTTCATGCTGTTCAGCCGCGACAGCGTCAGGGGCGGGGCGCTCATGCCTTGGCTCCATACGGATGCGTCGCGATCCAGTGGCGGGCGATGTCGATGCGTTTCGCCACCCAGACGCGGTCGTGCTGGGTGATGTGTTCGAGGAACCTGCGGAGCGCGCCGATGCGGCCGGGCTTGCCCACGACACGGCAATGCAGGCCCACGCTCATCATCTTGGGCGCCGTCTCGCCTTCCAGATACAGGGCGTCGAAGGCGTCGCGCAGATAGGTGAAGAACTGCTCGCCGGTGTTGAAGCCCTGGGCCGCGGTGAAGCGCATGTCGTTGGCTTCCAGCGTGTAGGGCACGATCAGTTGAGCGCGGCCGTGCTGATCGTCCCAGTACGGAAGATCGTCGGCATAGCTGTCGGCGTCATAGACGAAGCCGCCTTCCTGCGCGATCAGGCGAGCGGTGTTGGGGCTGGTGCGGCCCTGGTACCAGCCCAGCGGGCGCTCGCCGGTCAGGCGCGTTTGGATCTCGATGGCCTGCTGGATGTGCTCCAGCTCCTGCTCGGGCGTGAAGTGCTGGTAGTCGATCCAGCGACAGCCGTGGCTGGCGATCTCCCAGCCGGACTGCATCATCGCTTCGACGGCGTCGGGATGGCGCTCCATGGCCTGGGCGACGCCGAACACGGTCAGCGGCAAGCCGTACTCCTCGAACAGCCGCCGGATGCGCCAGAAGCCGGCGCGCGAGCCGTATTCATAGAGGCTCTCCATCGACATGTTGCGCATGCCTTCGATGGGCTGGGCGCCGACCATCTCCGACAGGAAGAACTCGGAGACGGGGTCGCCATGCAGGATCGACCGCTCGGCGCCTTCCTCGTAGTTCAGCACGAACTGCACGGCCACGCGGGCGCCGTTCGGCCAGTTGGCCTGCGGCGGATGTTCGCCGTAGCCGATCAGGTCGCGAGGGTAGGCGCTCATGCGAAGACCTTCGCCGCCGCGTCGACGCCGGCGCCGGCCGGGGCTTCGAAGCCTTCCCAGCGCAGCACCGCCTCCAGCGCCGCCAGGGTCTGCAGAACCGCATGCTTGCGGGCGTTCACGCCCATGGTCCCGATGCGCCAGATCTTGCCGGCCAGGGGACCGAAGGCCGCGCCGATCTCGATCTCGAACTCGGTGCGCATGCGGGCTTTGACGCGGTCGTAGTCGACGCCACGTGGCGCGATCACACCGGTGACGTTGGTCATCTTGTGGGCCTGGTCGCCATAGACTTCGAGCCCCAGCGCCTCGATGCCGGCGACCATGGCCGCACCCGCCTGCTTGTGACGGACGAAGCGCGTTTCCAGGCCTTCCTCCAGCACGATGCGCGCGCATTCGCGGGCGGCGAACAGCATGCTGGCCGCCTCGGTGTGGTGGTTCAGGCGCTTGTCGGACCAGTAGTCCATGATCATCGCCAGATCGAAATAGTTGGAGGCGATGCGGCGACCATTGCCGCTCGCGCCCGGCGTCGCCAGGCCTTTCTCGACGTGGCGACGGCCGAAGATGTGGTCGGCGGCGCGGTCGCTGATGGTGATCGGGGCCGAGCCCGAGGGGCCGCCCATGCACTTCTGCAGGCCGGCGGTGACGATGTCGGCCTGCCAGGCGTCAGCCGGAACGCTCATGCCGCCCAGCGTTGCCGTGGCGTCCACGTACAGGAGCGCGTCATGGCGACGGCAGATCTCGCCGATGGCTTCGATCGGCTGAGCGATGGTGGTTGAGGTGTCGCCGTGGACGCAGGCGACCAGGCGCGGCTTGACGCGGGCGACGGCGTCCTCGACGGCTTGCGGATCGACGACCTTGCCCCAATCACCCTCGACGAAGGTGACCTTGGCGTCGCAGCGCTCGGCGATCTCGGCCAGCAGCAGGCCAAAGCGCCCGGCGTTGATCACCACGACGTCGTCGCCGGGGCTGAGCGTCGAGACCAGCGCCGCTTCGATCCCGGCGCGCGAGGTGCCGTCGATCAGGAAGGTCTGCTGGTTCTTGGTCTCGAACACCCCGCGATAGAGGCTCATGACCTCGTTCATGTAGCCGGTGAACTCGGGATCGAACTGGCCCAGCAACTGCACCGACATGGCCCGCAGCACGCGGGGATGCACGTTGATCGGGCCGGGTCCCATCAGCAGGCGGGCGGGGTGGTCGAGTTCTTTGAAAGTGTCAGTCATGCGCGTTCGCGTCGTTCTAGCTTGTCGATGAAATGGAGCATGGCTTGGGCCGCCAGGGCGCAGTCGGCCTCGGTGACGGCCTCGGCCGGATTGTGGCTGATCCCGCCCTCGCAGCGGATGAACAGCATGGCGACGGGGCAGAGGTTGGCCATCACCATGGCGTCGTGACCCGCGCCCGAGGGCAGCCTGCGAAGGGGCAGGGAAAGCTCCCTGAGCGCCTGTTCGAGCAGGTCCATCAGCGACGGATCGCAGGGGCTCTCGGCCAGGGCCTGCATCAGAGTGACGTTCGCCGAAAGCCCGCGCTTGGCGGCGATGGCGTGGATCTCGGCGCTGATGGTCAGCACCGCCTCGTCGCGCGTCGCGGAGGTCTCGGCGCGGATATCCATCGAGAACTCGATCGCGCCGGGAATGACGTTGAAGGCGCCGGGCAGGGCGGTCATGCGGCCGACCGTGCCGACCAGGCCGTCGGTTCCCGCGCGGCAGATCCGCTCCAGGGCCAGGATCGACTCGGCGGCGGCAGGACCGGGGTCCTTGCGCAGGTTCATCGGCGTGGTGCCGGCGTGGCCCGCCGTACCCTCGATCCGCACCATCAGCCGCTTCTGGGCCGCGATGGCGGTGACGACACCCAGCGCCAGGCCCTCTGCCTCCAGCACCGGGCCTTGTTCGATATGCGCCTCCAGGAAGGCCAGCACGTCTTCCGGCCTGCGCGCCGCCGACGCGATGTTTGCCGGATCACCGCCGAACGCCTTCAGCGCCTGCGCCACCGACACGCCGTCGGCGTCCTTCATCTCCAGCGCCGACGCGTCCAGTGTCCCGGCGATCGCTCGGCTGCAGCTCATCGAGGCGGGGAAGCGCGAACCTTCCTCGTCGCCGAACGCCACGACCTCGATCGCGAAGGGCAAGCGGCGGCCAGCGCGGTTCAGGGCCTCGACCACGTCGATCCCCAGCATGATCCCCAGCGGCCCGTCATAGCGCCCGCCGTTGCGGACGCTGTCGATGTGCGAGCCGATGATCAGCGCCTTGGCGCCGGCGATCTCGCCCTCATAGCGACCGATCAGGTTTGCGGCGGCGTCGCGGCGCACGCTCATGCCGGCTTCCAGCATCCAGCCGGAGAGCGCGCCCAGAGCGGCCTCGTGGGCAGGCGTCAGGAACCGCCGCGTCAGCTGGCCCTCGACCTCGCTGTAGGGCGGGACGCCCAGCAGGTCACAGCGGGCCTTGGCCCTGGTTCCGACTGTAAATGCGTCGATCACGCTCAAGCCTGTCATTCTCACGCTGTTCGATTTCGCAGGCTAACAGGCTTGGCTTTGAACCTTGCAGCTCCATTCCCCACGCGCCACGAACAATGGCTAGGCGCCTCGGTCAGCGTCACGATGGGCGCGCTGACGCTCACTCATAAGTCATAAATCACTTACTTGAATCTGCAAGAGCGCGAGGGACGTGGGTAATTTGCGCAGTTGCTGTGCGCCAGAAAAATGGGGGACACGTTTCTTTTTTACTCGTTCGCCTCCTGGATGTATCTCTTGAGCAAGCGAGGGAGGCAAGTGATGGCTTTGGGTCCTTCAGTAACCTCGCGCTTGATGGTCCTCAGTCCATCAGAAGCGCACCAGCTTTCTCAAAAATTCTATTCGACGACAAAGGTTGATCCCAAGTTGATCCGTGCATACGGCGATGACATGCGCGCTGGGCGCTGGCTCACCAACGGCGCGTCGATTGTTATATCCTCAGATGGTCGGGTTCTAGATGGGCGGATGAGAATATTGGCATCCGTGCAATCTCAATGCTCGTTCAAAACACTTGTCGTTGAAGGTGTTGAGGTAAGCGCCTTCGAAACGATAGATTCTGTTCGAAAGAGAAAGCTTGCTGATTTTCTATCTATAAGGAAAGTGCAGCACGGGCGTGCTCTAGGGGCGGCGTTGAAAATTATATGGCTTTATATGAATGGATGCGTCGGTGATGGCAGGACTGTTTCTACGATAACTCTTCTTGATATGATAGAATCCCATCCTGAAATTAGGGATAGCATCCTTCCGGGGCTCAGAGCGACGCCGCTAGTACCGCACGGACCTGCAATCGCGCTGCACTATCTTTTCAGCCTTTCTGATCCGGCCAAATGCGATGCCTTTTATCGGCAATTGGCGGGCGAGGTTCCCGTAAGGCCTGGTATGCCCGTGTTCCACCTCAGAAAAGTCCTGAGCGAATTGAGGGACATCGGCGGAATTCGACGGCAGACATATATACTTACGGTCGCGGTGAAGGCTTGGAACGCATTTTATCACGACAGGGAAATTAAGCTTCTCAAGGTAGACCCAGGGCGCGAAGCATTCCCGAAAATCACGGGTCTGACCGACTTCACGGGCGTAGTGGATGGCGCGGGGCCTCTGTTTGAGCGCGATGTTGAAGTCAAATCAGGAAACGCAGACGATTTGAGGGCGAGCGTCGAGCTCATTGACGCCGCGGTTGCCGAAAAGCTTCTATCCAACAATGAATTGAACCGGAAGATTTCCGGGGTTGTCGTCGACAAGTATGCTCGCGACATGAGGGACGGGCGTTGGCGGCTCAACGGCCAGACCATCAAGATTAGTGCCTCGGGCAAATTAATGGATGGGCAGCATCGCCTGGAAGCGGTGAAGAAGGCTGGCCGGCCATTCTATGCAATCGTTGTGCGAGGCGTTCCTGAAACAGCATTCGGCTCGCTGGACGTAGGTCGCCGGAGGGCTCTTGGAGAGGTTTTGCGAGATCAGGGCGAGACGAACACGAGCATTCTCGCTTCTGGGCTGCGTTGGTTCTGGATGTTCAAGTATGGATACGTTCTATCAGCGAACATCTCTCCCACGAATGGTGAGTTGCTAGAGGTTTTGGCGAAAAACCCTGGAATTCGAGACAGTGTGAAATTCACCTCGCAAATTCGCGAGATAATGGGAGGGGGGCTCGCGGCAGCTCTTCACTACAGGTTTGGCCGTATAGAACCTGCCTTGGCAGACGAATTCTTCTCGAGGCTGATCGATGGGATCGATCTATCAGCAGTAAGCCCAATATACCATCTGCGCGAAAGGTTGCTGAGAACGCGGGCGGTCTATCGCATTCGCATTTCCGATGGCGAGCGCGCTGCCTTGGCGATCAAGGCCTGGAATGCCTTCAAGGAACACAGGCCGCTGCAGATATTAGCTTGGCGGAACAAAGGACCCGCGAGAGAGGCGCTGCCGGAAATCGTCTAAGGGGCATTGGAAATGTACGCTAAGAAATCCATGCATTTGACCTTCCGAATGTCAGAGATTGTTCGGGGGAGGCTCGATGCCCTCGCGGATCAGCACAGCATGTCCAAATCGCGCGTCTTGCGAGCAGTCATCGCCGAAATCACTGATGAGCAGTGTGAGGCTCTGATCGAGGCTGCCCGCGAAAAAGGTCGAGCTGTGCTCTAGCTTTGTCGAATGATCACGCCTCCCCCGCCGCCAGCGCCAGGCGGCGCTTCGGGAAGGCTTCCGGCAGCTCGTCGCGCAGGAAGGCCATCATCTTTTCGCGGACTTCGCAACGCAGGTCGAAGGTCTTGGGCGCGTTGCGAGCGCTGACCAGGCAGCGGACTTCCATGACCTCGGCGGTCAGGTCGGTGACGGCCAGGTTGACGACCTTGCCGTCCCACAGGGGCGAGGCCTTGGCGATCTCCTCCAGCTTGGCGCGTAGGCGATCGACGGGCGCGGCGGGGTCGACATAGAGCATGGCGGTGCCGATCAGGGCTGCGCTCTCGCGGGTCCAGTTCTGGAACGGGGTCTGGATGAAGTAGCTGAGCGGCAGCACCATCCGTCGCCAGTCCCACAGGCGGACCACCACGTAGGTGGCGTTGATCTCCTCGATATTGCCCCACTCCTTCTCGACGATGACGGCGTCGTCGATGCGGATCGGCTGGGTGACGGCGATCTGGATGCCGGCGATCAGGTTGGTCAGCAGCGGCTGCAGCGCCAGGCCGACGATCAGCGACGCCGCGCCGCCGGCCGCCAGCAGGCTGACGCCCCACTGGCGCACGCCGGGAATGGTCATCAACGCCAGGGCCAGGGTGAAGATGCCGACCAGGATGGCCATCGCCCGCCGCAGGATCCGAACCTGGGTCACGTGCTTGCGGGCCAGGAGGTTGTCTTCGACGTCGATCTTGAAGCCGCGCAGATAGAGGGCCGCGCCGATATCGAGCGCGGTCATGGCCATCCAGCCCAGCAGCAGGATGAACAGGACCAGCAGGCCGTGCTTGGCGGTCGCGGCCTGGCTGACGGTCAACGGCGCGGCCGAGACGGCCGGACCCAGGGCCGCGACAATGAAGGCCAGGCGCGTCGGCCGGCGGGTGCGGGCGATCAGCGGCTTCCAGAACTCGCTATGACGCGAGATGGCGTGCCGGACGACCTGGACCACGACGGCATGGACCGCCACGGCGATGATGACGGCCAGGCCGATCAGCACGGTGCTGACCAGCCACGGCGGCGCCCAGCCGAACATCTGGGCGGTGTCGGTGAACCAGGTCTGTACGCGGGTCATGCCCGCCCGAACGCTTCGCAGCCTGGAAGGCTCCGGCTATTCGGCCTGTTGCTGGAACTTGCCCGCCGCCCGCACCGAGCCTGTCGGGGCGCCGCTGGGCGAGCCGCCGAGGGGTTCGTCGGTGACGGCCAGGGTCGCGGTGTAGTGGCC
>JAEXJH010000301.1 GCA_023445955.1 Pseudomonadota bacterium | reverse complement strand
AGCCCAGGGTGATCAGGGTGGCGCAGCCGGCGGCGCGGGCGATGCGGGCGGCGGCGATCTTGGTGGCCATGCCGCCTGTGCCCACGCCGGCGTCGGCATTGGCGCCCTCGGCCATGCCGGCGATCTCGGGCGTGATCTCGCTCACGAGGGGGATATGGGCGGCGGTCGGGTTCTTGCGCGGATCGGCGGTGTAGAGGCCGTCGATGTCCGACAGCAGCACCAGGAGGTCGGCGCCGGCCATCTGGGCCACGCGCGCGGCCAAGCGGTCGTTGTCGCCGTAGCGGATCTCTTCGGTGACGACCGTGTCGTTCTCATTGACCACGGGCACGACGCCCAGGCCCATCAGGGTCTCGGTGGTGGCGCGGGCGTTCAGCCAGCGGCGGCGCATCTCGGTGTCGTCGCGGGTCAGCAGGATCTGGGCGACGCCGATCCCGTGCGGCTCGAAGGCCTCTTCCCAGGCGCGCATCAGGAGGGACTGGCCGGCGGCCGCGGCGGCCTGCTTCTCGGGCAGGGTCGCCTTGCGGCCGGTCAGGCCCAGGCGACGCCGGCCCAGCGCCACGGCGCCCGAGGAGACCACCAGCACCTGTTTGCCGGCGCCGCGCAGGGCGGCGGCGTCGGCGCAGAACGCCTCCAGCCAGGCGCGGTTGGCGCGACCCGTCTCGGCGTCGACCAGCAGGGCCGAGCCGACCTTGAACACGATGCGACGGGCGCTGCTGAACGCGCCGGAAGCCTGGCTCACGGCGTCCAGCCCCCGGGGGTCTCCTCGATGTGGTCCTCGTCCTCGTCGATCTCTTCCTCGAGATCGCCCTTGCGGATGCGCACCTGCTTGTAGGCGGCGCGCAGCAGCGCGGTGACGCCCTGGCCCGAAACGCCCGAGACCAGGAACGGCTTGATGCCGGACACCTGCGTCAGCTCGGCCACCTTCTCGGCGAGGGTGTCCTCGTCGAGGGCGTCGATCTTGTTCAGGGCCAGGATCTCGGCCTTGTCGGCCAGCTCGTCGCCATAGGCCTCCAGCTCACCGCGGATCGTCTCATAGGCGCCTGCGATGTCGTCCTGCGTGCCGTCGATCAGGTGGATCAGCGTGGCCGAACGCTCGACGTGACCCAGGAAGCGGGTGCCCAGGCCCGCGCCTTCCGACGCGCCCTCGATCAGGCCGGGGATGTCGGCGATGACGAAGCGCTCGCTGGTCGACAGGTCCACGACGCCCAGGTTGGGCGTGAGGGTCGTGAACGGATAGTCGGCGATCTTCGGCTTGGCGGCGCTGGCGGCGGCCAGGAAGGTCGACTTGCCCGCGTTGGGCAGGCCGACCAGGCCGACGTCGGCGATCAGCTTCAGTCGCATCCAGATCCAGCGCTCTTCGCCTTCCTGGCCGGGATTGGCGTATTTCGGCGCTTGGTTTACCGGACCCTTGAAGTGCAGGTTGCCCCAGCCGCCGTTGCCGCCCTTAGCCAGCAGCAGGCGCGCGCCCACATGGTCGAGGTCGGCGATCAAGGTCTCCTTGTCCTCTTCGAGGATCTCGGTGCCCACCGGAACTTTCAGCAGCACGTCGTCGCCGGCCGCGCCGTGGCGCGCGCGACCCATGCCGTGCACGCCCGTGCCGGCCTTGAAGTGCTGCTGGTAGCGGTAGTCGATCAGGGTGTTGAGGCCCTCGACGGCCTCGATCCACACGTCGCCGCCGCGACCGCCGTCGCCGCCGTCCGGGCCGCCGTACTCGATGTACTTTTCGCGGCGGAACGACACCGACCCGCCGCCGCCGTTACCCGAGCGGATGTAGATCTTGCATTGGTCCAAGAATTTCATGGCGCTCTTTAGTCCCAAGGCGTCCCGCGCGTCGAGCCCAAAGGGCTGCTACCGCGCGCCATACGCATCCTTCCAACTGTGACGCTTGGCCGCGCGGAAAAGCGCGACCGCTGTTCGTCGTCGTGACGAAATGTTAAAACCCAGAGTGCGACAAAGTGTCTTGGCAGCGTAACCGTCGTTTCTCTCGACGGAGCAGGAGGCTGACCTTGGCTACCGTAGAAGACAGCAACGCGATACTGGCGAAGGATCTGCGCGATTTGTCGACGCAGGAGCTTCATCGCAAGTATAGCGCTGAGGCCTCGATCCACCGCAATATCTTGATCGCCCGCGGCACGGGCGTTGCGCCCACGTGGCGCGAGTTCAAGACGTTCATCGGTGAGATGGGCGCCAAGCCGTCGGGCGAGCACAGCCTGGTCCTGCTGAATCGCTACGAGCGCACCTACGGCCCCGGCCGCGCTAAGTGGATGACGGCCGAGGAACAGGCCGCCCACGAGATCGAATTTGACCGCCTGCGCGCGGAAAAGCAGCGTGAAGAACAGCTGCTGATGCACCAGGCCGCCGCCCAGCGTCGCGCCAGCGCCCCGAACGCCCCGTCGTTTGGCCAGTTCACGCCGATGGCGGGCCGCCAGGTCGCCTTCACCGACGTCGCCCGCAAGCTGGCGATCCCGGTCAACGCCCTGTCCAAGGCCATGCCGGCCGGCACCTCGGCCGACGAGCTGGTCAAGCGCTCCAGCACCGCCAACGACCTGATCAACGACCAGGCCACCTGGCTGCCGCCGGATCCGGCTCGCAAGGCCGGCTTCTTCGAGGCCTACCGCATCTGGCACCTGCAGGTGCAGCCGCAGTTCGGCCGCGCCGCCACCCCGACCTTCCTGTTCCTCTACATCGCTCTGCCGGTGATGAAGCAGTGCCGCGACGAGCTGATGGACCTGGACCTGTGGAATCCGCTGGGCCAGCGGGCCATGGCGGCCCGCGACAACCACCTGTCCTGGAAGAAGTACACCGAGTTCATGCCGCGGGCTCAGGTGGCGCTGATGGAGATCCCCATCTACGCGACCTACTCGTTGCTGTCGGACCTGGACGCCCTGTGCGAGCGGATCACCACAGCCGAGAAGCGTTTCCGCGAAGGCCCGCAGAAGGTGATCCACACGCACCGGGCGGCGTAGGGGTTCTACGGCCTCAGGCCAGCCACACCATCATCCGCGTCGCCGCCGGCTCACCCCGCGCGATCGACGGCTTGTGCTCGACGACGCCGGTGTACAGGAAGCCGGCCTTGACCAGCACGCGGCCCGAGGCGTCGTTGTCGGCGAAGTGGCCAGCCACGACATAGCGCTTGCGCCAAGCCGAACGCGCCCAGTCCAGCGCCCCGCGCGTCGCCTCGGTGGCGTAGCCCAGGCCCCAGTAGGGGCGGCCGATCCAGTAGCCCAGCTCGACCTGGCCGTCGGCCGTGGTGAACATGCCGATGACGCCGATCAGGCCCTCATTGGCCAGTTCGATGGCGAAGGTGTTGTCGCGCGACCGGTCCTGCGCGCCGCAGCGGGCCACGAAGTCCTCGGCGTGATTGCGGGTATAGGGCGCTGGCATGCGGGTGGTCATCCGCGCGACGTCACGATCGCCGCAGAAGGCCGCCACACGCTCGATATCGGCCTTGCCAGGCGCACGCAGCGTCAGCCGCTGCGTCTTGATGACGGGTCTTTCCATGACGCACATGGGCGCCTCCCAGAGTTCTTCGGCCTCCTTCTGTCGGGAGACCGTGACGCCGCCATGGCGAAGCTCGCTTCATTCGGCGGCGAGACAAAACAAAAGCGGGGAGTCCGGCGTTCCGGACTCCCCGCTAGAGATCGTCTGTCCGGATCGTCTTCTGTATGAGAAGCACGATCCTGAAAAACTCTGGTTCGTGCTTACTCGGCCGGTTGGGCGGCCGGAGTCACCGTCACGTACGTACGGTTATGCTTCTTGGTCACGAAGCCCACAGCGCCTTGCACGAGGGCAAAGAGGGTGTGGTCCTTGCCGATGCCGACGTTCGTGCCCGGATAGAACTTGGTGCCGCGCTGGCGCACGAGGATGTTGCCGGCGAGAACCTTCTCGCCGCCGAACTTCTTCACGCCAAGGCGCTTCGATTCTGAGTCGCGACCGTTGCTCGACGAGCCGCCAGATTTCTTGTGAGCCATCTTGCTCTCCTACCTTAGAAGGCGTCGCCCTTAGGCTTCGCCTTCCTCCGTGGTGGCGGCTGCCTTCTTAGGGGCGGCCTTCTTCTTCGGGGCGGCTTCAGCGGTCGCTTCGACGGCGGCGTCAGCAGCCTTCGGAGCCTTCGCGGCCTTCTTCGGGGCGGCCGGAGCGGCTTCCGAAGCGGTCGGGATGCTGAACGGCACGGCGGCGTCGCCGAGGCCACGCGCGCGGGCGTCCAGGATGACCTTCGGGGTCAGGTCGATCGACCCTTCCCACTTGGCTTCCTGGCCAGCGCCGGCGACCGACGTGACGCGCACGACGGATTCGAACTGGCGGTGACCGCGGGTGCGGCGGTAGCCCTGGCGACGGATCTTCTTGAAGATCTTCACCTTCTCACCCTTGCGGGTTTCGATGAGCGTGCCCGAGACGACAGCGCCGTCCACGAGAGGGGCGCCGACCGTCACGGCCTCGCCTTCGCCAAGCATCAGGACTTCACCGAAGGCCACGGCAGCGCCGGGTTCACCTTCGAGCTTTTCGACAACCAGCAGGTCGCCGGCTTGAACCCGGTACTGCTTGCCGCCGGTTTTGATCACCGCGTACATAGGTTTAGCGCCTTAAAAACGTGCGTTCGCAAAATAGGGAACGCCCGCTCGGAAACCCGGCGGGCGAAGAGGGCGCGACTTATACAGCCAGAAGGGCGGGAGTCAACGCCGTTAGGGCGGATTCGGCCGACCACGGCGCTTAAGTGCGATTAGACGGCCGCGCCCTCTGGGTTGTTACTTTATAACGCGCTATATGCCGTGACGTGAACTCGACCTTCTTCACCTCCATCGCCGTGACCGGTTTCGCCGTGGCCTTCCTGCACGCGGCCCTGCCCACGCACTGGCTGCCGTTCGTGCTGGTCGGCCGCGCCCAGAAGTGGTCGACGGGACGTACGCTGGGCGTCACGCTGCTGGCGGGCCTGGGCCATGTGGGCCTGACGATCGCCTTGGGCCTGGCCCTGGTGGTCGCGGGCCTGGCGCTGGAGCCCAGGCTGGGCGGCCTGTTCCACTGGGCCGTCGGCGGGCTGATGGTCGCCGTGGGCCTCTTCTATATCGCGCGCGGCCGCCACAACCACGCCCTGCCCGAGGCCGGGCGGCGGACCTACGCCTCGGATCGCGCGGCGATCATCGCCTTGGTCACTCTGCTGACCCTGTCGCCCTGCGAGGCCTTCCTGCCCTATTACCTGGCCGGCATGCAGCATGGCTGGCAGGCCTTTCTGGTGCTGAGCGGCGTGCTGATGGCCGCCACCTCGGCCGGCATGCTGATCTTCACCAGCCTGTCCCTGGCCGGCTTCAAGCGCCTGGGCCTGCAGTGGGTCGAGCGCTACGAGGAGACCATCCTGGGCGTGGCCCTGGTGCTGGTCGGCATCGCGGTCGCGTTCTTGAAGACCTAGACGCTTTCACTCCGCGCCCTGGCCTCCTAAATAGCGGCCATGACCCAAGCTTCCTCGAAGATCCCCGTCACCGTGCTCACCGGCTATCTCGGCGCCGGCAAGACCACGCTGCTCAACCGCATCCTCACCGAGGAGCACGGCAAGAAGTACGCCGTGATCGTCAACGAGTTCGGCGAGGTCGGCATCGACAACGACCTGGTCGTCGGCGCGGACGAGGAAGTGTTCGAGATGAACAACGGCTGCGTCTGCTGCACGGTGCGCGGCGACCTGATCCGCGTTCTCCAGGGTCTGATGAAGCGTAAGGGCGGCTTCGACGCCATCATCGTCGAGACGACCGGCCTGGCCGACCCCGGCCCGGTGGCCCAGACCTTCTTCGTCGATGACGACGTCAAGGCTCGCACGGCCTTGGACTCGGTCACCGCCGTGGTCGACGCCAAGCACATCCTGCTGCGCCTCTCCGACAGCAAGGAGGCCGTCGAGCAGATCGCCTTCGCCGACCAGATCGTGCTGAACAAGACCGACCTGGTGTCGGAAGACGACCTGCGCCACGTCGAAGCCCGCATCAAGCGCATCAACCCGCTGGCCCCGATCCACCGCGCCCAGCGCTCGAACGTCCCGCTGGACGCCATCCTGGGCAAGCACAGCTTCGATCTGGAGCGGATCACCGAGCTGGAGCCGTCGTTCCTGAACCCGGCCCACGGCGAGGACGGCCACGTCCACGACGAGCACTGCGGTCACGACCACCACGACCATGACCACGACCACGGGCACGTTCATGACGAGCACTGCGGTCATGATCACCACCACGGGCACGATCACGGCCATGCCAGCGCCATCCACGACGATGGCGTGAAGGGGATCTCCCTGACGCTCGACAAGCCCGTCGACGGCCAGAAGATCACCGCCTGGCTCAACGACCTGCTGGCCAAGCGCGGCCCCGACATCCTGCGCGCCAAGGGCATCATCGACGTGAAGGGCGAGAACAAGCGTCTCGTCTTCCAGGCTGTCCACATGATCCTGGAAGGCGACTTCCAGCGCGAATGGACCGACAAGGACAAGCGCTACAGCCGCATGGTGTTCATCGGCCGCGACCTGGACGAGGCCGAGCTGCGCGCCGGCTTCGAGGCGACGGCGGCCTAAGGTCGGCCTCGACCGCCAAGGCAAAAGCCCCGGAGCCCGCGCTCCGGGGCTTTCCTGTTTCTAGTGCAGGTCCTCGTTGACGATGCCGACCTTGGTCCAGCCCTTGGCGTGGATCTCGTTGATCACCCCCATCAGCGTCTCGTAGGGCACGTCGGCCTGAGCGCTGATCATCACCTGCTGCTTGTCGCGCGGGCCGGCCTGGCCGGCGGCTTCGAACTGGGCCGTCAGGTCGCGGGCCAGGATGTTCAGCCCCGTCGCTCGGCCCGTCAGGAACAGCGCGCCGGAGTTCTGGATGGCGATCACCACCGGCTTGGTGGTCGTGTGCTGGCGCAGGGCCGGCGGCAAATCCAGCTTGATCGATGTCACGGCCGTGGGCACGGCGACCATGAAGATGATCAGCAGCACCAGCAGGATGTCCACGAACGGCGTGACATTGATGTCGGCGTTCTGGCGCACCGCATAGCGTCCGCCGCCCGCGCCCGAGAGTTTCAGCGCCATGGTCTGCTCCTTCCTCGTCATGAAGTTACAGATGTAGATTGCGCTCGTTTCTACAATTGTAAAGTGGGGAGTCCGGGCAGGGTTTCAGGCACGAAAAAGGGGCCGGGCGTCGCCGCCCGGCCCCTGATTTTCGAGATCGTCGAAGCTGCTAGTGCAGGTCTTCGTTGATCAGACCGACCTTGAACCAGCCCGAAGTCTGCAGCTGGTTCAGGACGCCCATGAAGTCGGCGTACAGCACGTCGGCGTCGGCGCGGATCATGACGCGTTGGTCGTCCTTCGGGCCGGCTTGGCCGTTGGCGGCGAACTTGGCGTTCAGGTCAGCTTCCAGGCCGTCGAGGCTGGTTTGCTTTTCAGCGATGAAGATCGCGCCCGACTTCTGGATCGAGATGAAGACCGGTTCCTTCGGCTTCGGCGCGTTCGGCGGCGGCGGAACCGCCGGCGGAAGGTCGATCTTGATCGAGGTCACGGCCATCGGCACGGCGACCATGAAGATGATCAGCAGAACGAGCAGAATGTCCACGAAGGGCGTGACGTTGATTTCGGAATTCTGGCCCAGCGAATAACGGCCACCGCCGCCGCCAGCAAGTTTAGCCGCCATAGCCTGACTGTCTCCCAGAAGGCCGCACCGCATCGGGCGCGCCTGAAATGTCGTTACCTCGCCACGTCTGGCGTAGACGGGCGCGGAAGTAAAGCCCGACGACGCATCGCAATAGCAACCCCCTTTTCGACTCTTTTTGACCGAACGCCGTTCGAACGTGCAGCTTCCTGGGTACGGCTTCGCCTGAGGCGCGAATTGCGCCCCGCAGGCGGGCTTTCTGAAAGAGTCTGGTCGTCGGGCGGTCGGCGCCTTATCTGCCGCGCATGATCTTTTCTTTCGACGCCTTCGTCACCGACGCCCTGTTCGACCGCTCGGGTCGCGCCATCTTCGCCCTGGGCGACGGCACCGTCCGCCTCCAGACGCAGGAGGGATTCGTCACCGTTGAAGCCCATGGCGGCCCGATGGGCGGGGCGGTCCTGGCCTCGGCCGTTCACCCCAGCGGCAATGGCGTCGTCACCGGCGGCGACGACGGCAAGGTGGTCTGGAGCCGGATCGAGGGCGGTGAAGTCGTCGCCACCCTGATCGCCGAGGTGAAGAACAAGTGGATCGAGCATGTGGCGACCAGCGCCGCCTCGGGCCTGATCGCCTTCACGGCCGGCAAGGAGGTCCACGTCCGTGACGTCGCCGACCCGGCCTTCGCCCGCACCTTCGCGCACGAGAAGACAGTGTCGGGCCTGGCCTTCGAGCCCAAGGGCCGCCGCTTGGCCTCGGCCTCGTACGGCGGCGCCTATCTCTGGTACGCCCGCATCGCCGACCAGAAGCCGACGGTCCTGAAGTGGGCCGGCAGCCATATCGCCGTGGAATTCAGCCCGGACGGCAAGTTCCTGATCTCGTCGATGCAGGAAAACCAGCTGCACGGCTGGCGGCTGTCGGACGGCAGGGACATGCGGATGGGCGGCTATCCGTCCAAGATCAAGAGCGTGGCCTTCTTCGACAAGGGCAATCTGCTGACCACGGCCGGCGCCTCGGGCGCGGTCATCTGGCCGTTCGCCGGCGCCAACGGCCCGATGGGCAAGGAAGCCGCCGAGATCGGCTTCTCCCGTGATTCGATGGTCGTCCGCGTGGCGGGGATCGACGTGCAGCCGGTCTGCCTGGCCGCCCAGGACAACGGCAAGATCTGGGCCGCCCACATGCGCAATGGCCGCATCGAGACCCTGAAGGCCGAGAAGGGCGCCCCGATCAGCGCCCTGTCGACCAGCGCCGACGGCAAGTGGCTGGCCTGGGGCGACGAGAGCGGCGAGGCCGGGGTTCTGCCAATCCCCGACATCAGCGGTCCGCGCGAGTTCGCGGGCTAGCTAGAACCCCTTCAGCTCGCCCCATTCCTCGAACGGGGCGCGTTGGGAGCGGAAGTTGTTCACCGGCGCGGCCTCGTCGCGATAGCCCAGGGCCATGCCGGAAAACAGCATATGGCCCTCCGGCAGGCCGACATGTTCGTCGACGATCTTGTTGTAGTGCGACCAGAATTCCTGCGGGCAGGTGTCCAGGCCGCGCTCGACGGCCAGCAGCATGAAGGTCTGCATCAGCATGCCGACATCGCTCCACTGCGGCGGGCCGCAGCGGCGGTCGATCGAGAAGAACAGCTGCACCGGCGCGCCGAAGCCCTGGCCGTTGGTCGAGAACCACTGCAGGCGCTGAAGCTTGTCCTCGCGCGGGATGCCCAGCGCGCCGTACATGTCCTCGCCCACCTGGAACCGGCGGCTGCGCAGCGGCTCCCACAGATTGGCCGGATAGACGTCGTATTCGGTCGGATCGGGCGCGGCGACGCGGGCCAGCATGGTCGCTTTCAGCTTTTCCAGCGGCTCGCCGGCCACGACCTGCACCCGCCAGGGCTGGAGGTTGCCGCCGGACGGCGAGCGTGACGCCGCTTCCAGCAGCTCGCGCACCAGGGCGCTGTCGACCGGATCGGACTTGAAGGCGCGCACCGACATGCGGCGGTTGACGGCGTCGATCACGTCCATCGAAGGCTCCCTTAACCCGTGTGCATTTATGCCGCGCGACAGCGACGGTCGCTCTGGTTAGCATCCGTCCGCAAGGTCAAGACAAGGGGTGAGGCGTACGTGCGGCGGCTTCTGCGGAATATCGCGCTGGCTCTGTTCATCGTGCTGGTGGCTGGGCCGGTGGTGACGGTGGTTCTCTATCGTTTCATTCCACCGCCGGTGACGCCGCTGATGGTCATCCGCGCCGTCGAGGGGCGGGGGCTGGATCACCGCTGGATGTCGATCGGCAAGGTCGCGCCGGCCCTGCCGCGCGCGCTGATCGCCGCCGAGGACGCCCGGTTCTGCGAACACCACGGCTTCGACTTCAACGCCCTGCAGAAGGCTTACGCCAACAACGAGGCCGGCAAGAAGATCCGCGGTGGTTCGACCATCAGCCAGCAGACGGCCAAGAACGTCTTCCTGTGGCCGGGCCGCTCCTACATCCGCAAGGGGCTGGAGGCCTGGTTCACGGTGCTGATCGAGGTGCTGTGGGGCAAGGAGCGGATCATGGAGGTCTATCTGAACTCCATCGAATTCGGCTCGGGCATCTATGGCGCCCAGGCCGCCGCCCAGCGCTATTTCGGCGTCGACGCCGACAAGCTGACCCAGGCCCAGGCCTCGCGCCTGGCGGCCATCCTGCCCAGCCCGCTGAAATGGCGGGTGATCAAGCCGGGCAGGTACGTGGCCAAGCGCACCCAGAAGATCGGCAAGGCCTCGGGCGCGGTGCGCCGCACGGGCCTGGCCGAGTGCGTCGGCTAGGCCGGATCCCGCGACTGCCACCATCCCCGGGTGGCCCGGCAGGTCTCCAGCGCCCGCTTGTAGCCGTCGCGGTCGCGCAGGCGTTCCATGTAACCGCGGACCGGTTCGTCGAACGCGATCCGGGCGTTGCGGGCCGCCATCTCCAGCGCGTAGCCCACTGAGATGTCGGCGGCGGTGAAGGTCTCGCCAGCTAGGTAGGGCGCGCGCTCCAGCTGGCGGCCGACCAGGCTCAGGCGCGTGGTGAACACATTGCGGGCCTGGCGGGCGCTCCAGTTATCGCGCTGGTCCTCGGGGGCGATGCGCAGGGCGCCGGAGACGAAATAGATCGAAGCCGCCAGCCCCGCCTCGCCCAGGTGCAGGAACTGCTGGTAGGCGGGGAAGGTCGCGTCCCAGGCGTCCGGCGCCAGGGGTGACGGGCCGTAGCGCGCCAGCAGGTACTCCATGATCGCGATCGACTCGACCAGGGTGACCTCGCCGTCCTGCAGCGCGGGGATGAAGCCGGCGGGATTGATGGCCAGGAACTCGGCGTCGTTCTCGACCCCGGCCAGCAGGTCCACGTCCCGCAGCCGGTAGGGCAGGCCCATCTCCTCCAGCAGCCAGACGACGCGGAAGCCGCGGCCTTCGCCATAGACCGTGATCATGCCTTGGGTCCCAGGACGGCGAAGAGGCCGCCCTGCGGGTCCTGGGCGTTGACCACGAAGGCGCCGCCGGGGACCTCGACCGGTCCCATCAGGATCGGGCCGCCGTGGGCCTTGATCCGTTCGACGGCGGCGTCGATATCCTCGACCCCGAAATAGTAGAGCCAGTAGGGACCTGGCGCGGGCGTGTGGTGGCTGAACATGCCGCCGATCGCCCGGTCGGTTGGGCCGAAGGTCTGGTAGACGCCCATCTCGCCCATCGGCACGACGTCGTGTTTCACCCAGCCGAAGAGGCTCTCGTAGAACGGCCAGACCGTCTCCCAGTCGCCGGCGTGCAGTTCCGCCCAGCCCAGGCTGCCCGGCGACATCGGCGCGGGGCGCGGTGGGGCTTCGTCCAGCGAGCCCCTGAACAGCACGAAGATCGCCCCTTGCGGGTCGGCGACCACGGCGAAGCGGCCGACGTCGGGGATGTCCTGCGGCGCCTTGTGGATCTGGCCGCCGGCCGCCGCGACCTTGCTCGCGAAGGCGTCGACATCGTCGACCGCGACATAGCCCAGCCACGCGGGCGGCATGTCCTTCATTTCCAGCATGCCGCCGACGGGGATGTCTTTGGGAGCCTTGAAGATCGTGTACGGACCGGCCGGACCGGAGGACAGCTCGGTGGTCCAGCCGACGACCGCGCCGTAGAAGGCCTGGGCCGCCTCGGTGTCCGTCGTGACCAGTTCGAACCAGCAGAAATCGTGGGTCATGGGGCGTTCCTTCAGGTGGCGCAGCAGGACGCCTTGGGCGCGTCCTCGTACTCGTCGTGGCGGCGCACCCAATCCATCCCCTCGCTCTCGTTGCGGCCCAGCGGCGCGCGGTCGAGGATCATGGTGGTCGCCAGCAGGTCCTCGGACCCCCGCGCATAGGTCGAATAGGTGTGGAACACTTGGCCGGCCTCGTCGCGATAGAAGGCCGACAGGCCGGGCAGCTCGTCATTGCCCTGCGCGGCGGGGATGTCCGCGTAGTCGTAGTTCACCGTCTCGCCGGCCAGGTCCTCGGGCGTGAACGACACCCCGAAGTCGCGGTTGAAGTCGCTGTCGTGCGCCGACACCCACGGAAAGCGCCAGCCCATCCGGCGCTTGTAGGCCGCGATCTTGTCCAGCGGCGCGCGCGAGGCGACGACCAGGGTGACGTCATGGTTGTTCAAGTGCGGCAGCGTCCCGTCCAGGTGGTCGGCCAGGAACGAGCAGCCGGGGCAGCCGGCCTCCCACGCGGGTCCGAACATGAAATGGTAGACCATCAACTGGCTGCGGCCGTCGAACAGGTCGGAGAGCGCCTTCTTCCCGGTCTCGGTGTCGAAGACATAGTCCTTGTCCAGCTTCACCCAGGGCAGGGCCAGCCGCTCGGCGTTAAGGGCGTCCAGCGCGCGGGTGTGAGCCTTTTCCTTGGCCAGCAGGGCGCGGCGCGCGTCCAGCCACTCTTCCTGGGAAACCACGGCATGCGACATCGCTTACTCCGTAGGCTGAGGGGTTATCGGCTTGACTAATAACGTTGATATCAACATAATATGGGCATGTCAAAGCCGGTCCTGATTCCCTTCGAGACCACGCTGCATGTCCGCGACACGTGCCTGTGCCTGCACGTCCAGCGCGCCGCTCGAGCCCTGGCGCGGCGTTTTGACGAGGCGCTGCGGCCGGTGGGGCTGACCAACGGCCAGTTCTCGCTGCTGATGTCGCTGAACCGGCCCGCGCCGGCGGGGCTGGGCGGGGTGGCGAACCTGCTGGCCATGGACCGCACCACCCTGACGGCGGCGCTGAAGCCGCTGGAGCGGCGGGGTCTGCTGATCATCGCCGCCGACGCCAAGGACCGCCGCGCGCGGGTGCTGAGCCTGACCGACGCCGGGCGGGCGGTGCTGGCGCAAGCGCTTCCGATCTGGACGCGCGAGCACGGCAAGCTCGACGAGGAGCTGGATGGCGGCGGCGAGGGGCTGCGGACCGGCCTGCGGGCCTTGGCCTAGTCGACGGCCAGGATGATGTCGGCGGCGGCGATGTGGGCTTCGACGCGCGCGCCGACCGCCAGTCCCCACGCCGCGTCGCCCGGCTTCACGGTCGCCGTCAGGCTCTTCCCCGCCGAGAGCGCGATCGTCACCTCCGCCGAGGTCTCGCCGGCCTCGCGGTCGACGATCTCGCCCGCCAGCCGGTTGTCGCCGCCGGCCTCGCCGATCCGCACGAAGCTGGACTTGATCAGCGCGATGGCGGCGCGGCCGGGCGCGAGGCCCAGGTCCTCGACGCTGCGCTGGGTGATCGAGGCGCGGAGCGTCAGGCCCTCGCCCAGCGCAAGGGCCACGGTCGTGGTGACGCCATCGCCCTCGATCGCGCTCACCGTCCCGCGCAAGGCGTTGCGGGCGCTGGTGCGCAGGCCCAGACTCCACAGCAGTTCGGCGTCGCCGGGACCTTCCAGCCGGGCGAAGGCCGTCTCGACCTCGCGCTCGACGGCGCGGAAGGCGCGGATCACGGCTTGCCCGCGCGGCGTGACCTCGGCCGTCCCGCCGCTGCGGCCGCCCGGGGCGGCGTTGACCAGGGGCGCGTCGAACAGGTTGTTCAGCGCCTGCACGCCGTCCCACGCGCCCTTGTAGGAGAGCCCGACCTGCTTGGCGGCGGCGCTGATCGAGCCCAGGGCCGCGACGGCTTCCAGCAGGGCGATGCGCTCCAACCCCACGCGGGCCAGGCCGCCGCGCTTGAGGATCAGGGAGGCGCTGAAGTCGTCGTTGTTCGCCACGTGGCTTGTTCCGGTCCGGCCGTTATGTAGATGTGCTGCCTAACCCCGCAGCGCTGGCTCCAGGACTACCAGATGATCGCCCGCCGTCCGATGCTGATCGCCGCGCTCCTGTCCGTCGCGCTGGGCGGGACCGCCTTCGCCGGCGAGACCAAGGTGGCCGTGGCCGCCAACTTCACGGAAGCCGCCAAGGAGATCGCCGCGAAGTTCAAGGCCAAGACCGGCCACGACGCGACCTTGAGTTTCGGCTCCTCGGGCCAGTTCTACACCCAGATCGCCAATGGCGCGCCGTTCGAGGTCTTCCTGTCGGCTGACGTCGAGCGCCCGCAGAAGGCCGAGGCCGAGGGTCTGGCGGTCCCGGGCTCGCGCTTCACCTACGCCACCGGGCGCCTCGTGCTCTACAGCAAGACGCCGGGCCTGGTGGATGGCAAGGGGACGGTGTTGAAGACCGGCAAGTTCGAGAAGCTGTCGATCGCCGACCCCAAGGCCGCGCCTTACGGCCAGGCGGCGGTCGAGACCCTGACCAAGCTGAAGCTGTACGATGCGCTGAAGCCGAAGATCGTGCAGGGGACCTCGATCACCCAGGCCTTCCAGTACGTCCAGACCGGCGCCGCCGAGCTGGGCTTCGTGGCCCTGTCGCAGGTGGTGGGTGAGCGGGGCGGCTCGCGCTGGGTCGTGCCGGCTGCCGACCACACCCCGATCGATCAGCAGGCCGTGCTGCTGAAGACCGGCCCCAACAACGCGGCGGCCAAGGCCTTTATGGCGTTCCTGAAGAGCGGCGAGGCCAAGGCGATCATCAAGCGCTACGGCTACGAGGTTCGCTGATCCATGACGGAGGTGCTGTGGCTGACGGGCAAGCTGGCGGGGATCACCACGATCCTGCTGCTGGCCCTGGCCACGCCGCTGTCCTGGTGGCTGGCGCGCGGGCGTTCGCGGTTGCGGACGCCGGTGACGGCGCTGGTCGCCCTGCCGATCGTGCTGCCGCCGACGGTGCTGGGCTTCTACCTGCTGATCGCCCTGGGGCCGAAGAGCCCGCTGATGGCGCTGCTGCAGCCGTTCGGGATCCGGACCCTGGCCTTCACCTTCGAGGGCCTGGTGATCGGGTCGCTGATCTACTCCCTGCCGTTTGCGGTGCAGCCGCTGCGCAATGCGTTCCTGGCCGTCGGCGACGAGCCGCTGGAGGCGGCCGCCACCCTGGGCGCCTCGCCCTGGCAGCGCTTCTGGCGGGTGGCCATGCCGCTGTCGATCCCGGGCTATGTCGCCGCCGCGATCCTGGTCTTCGCCCACACGGTGGGGGAGTTCGGGGTGGTGATGATGCTGGGCGGCAATATCCCCGGCGAGACCGCGGTGCTGTCGACCGAGATCTTCCGTCTGGTCGAGGGGCTGGAGTGGGGGCAGGCGCACCGCCTGTCGGTGATGCTGCTGGTCTTCGCGTTCCTGGTGCTGTTCACCCTGCTGGGCTTGGAGGCCAGGTCCAAGATCCTGCTTAGGACGCGGTCGTAAAAGAAGAGCGCGACGTGGGGACGCCGCGCTCCAAGGACCGAGATCGAGGGACCGTCCTCGTCCTTCGACAAGCTCAGGATGAGGACTACGGCGGCTTAGTAGGAAACCTCATCCTGAGCCTGTCGAAGGACGAGGTTTCCGGCTCATCAGAACTTCCAGCTCAGGCTCGCCCCCCAGGTCGTCGGCTTTCCCGGGAAGCGAACCACGACGTTGGCGTTGCTGCTCACTGCGCTCCAGTAATATTCGTTGGTGATGTTGCGGCCCCAGATCGACAGGTCCCAGCCCTTGTCCGGATTGCCGATGCCGAGGCTGGCGTTGAGCAGGCCGTAGCTGTCGATCACGAACAGCGGATTGCCGTCGAGATCGGCCTGCGACTTGGACTGGTAACGGCCGTTCAGGGCGGCGTTCAGCTCCAGCCCATTGCCGATCGGCTGGTGGAACAGAGCGGTCAGGCCGCCCTGGAACTTCGGGCTGTAGAGGAATGGCGCGCCGTCGAAGTTCTGGGCCTGGCCGGCCGCGTTGATGCCGGTATAGCCCTTCACCTCGGTGTGCAGCAGCGTGGCCGAGGCGATGAAGGTCAGGGCCCGCGTGGCGCGCCAGGTGATGTCGCCATCGACCCCGTGGGCCTCGGCGTTGGGCACGTTGGCCAGCCGCGCCAGGGCCGTATAGATCGGGTCGGCGAAGTACACGCTCAGCTGCTTGTCGCTGTAGTCGTAATAGAAGGCCGACAGGTTGGCCTGGACCCGACGCTCGAACAGGCCCGCCTTCACGCCCAGCTCGTAGGCGGTCAGCATTTCCTGCCGCGCCGGAGCATTCTGGGTCGAGATGTTGGCGGCGTTGATCGGGGTCGCGCCCGCCTTGGCCCCGCGCGAGATCGAGCCGTAGACCAGGACGTCCGGCGCGGCCTGCCAGTCCAGGGCCGCGCGCCAGGCGATGTTGTCCTCGTCCAGCTTGGACTTCACCAGGCCAAAGCTCTTGGTCGCCGGATCGAAGGTGTTGCAGCCGTTGACCGCGATCGGCGCGACCAGGCCATAGGCGCCGGCGAACAGCGCTCGGTTGACCACGTTGACGTTGACCACCATCGAGCCGTTGTAGTCGCGCGAGCAGCCGACATAGTCCTGTTTGTCCTGACTGTAGCGGACGCCCAGGGTCAGCTTCAGATCGTCGGTCAGCTTGCGGTCGACATTGGCGAACAGGCTCCAGGTGTCGGTCTCGATATTGCCGACGTCCTCATAGGTACGGAAAGCCTGGCTCATCTGCAGGGCCGTGTAGCCGAAGCTGTTGAACTGCGTGGCCAGCAGGGTCGAGCCGACATAGCGGATCGTGCCGACATTGGCGTTCTGGCCCAGCAGGGTGCGGTTCATGTCGAGGATCTTGTCGTGGGCGACATAGCCCCCGACCAGCCACGAGCCCTTGTCGGTGACGCCTTCCAGGTGGAGCTCCTCGGCGGTCGACTCGATCTCGCCGTGGGCCTTCTGGATCAGGATCTCGTAGGGCGCGCCGCTCCAGTCGAACACCGCATCGCGGGTCAGCTTGTTGTAGCTGGTCAGTGAGACCAGGGTGACGTGGTCGCCGACGTCCCAGGCGATGCGCAGCTTGCCGGCGTCGAACTTGTCGTCCTCGCGGTAGGGATCGCGGATGCCGACCCCGGCGCCAGCGTCCGTCCCGCGCACGGCCAGCGGCGCCCAGTCGGCCTGGCTGGCCTTGGTCGGCTTGTTGTTGGCGATGTAGCTGACGATGCCCGGAGCGTTGAACGGGCTGGCGGCGGTGGCGGGCGTGAAGCCGATGCCTTGGGCGGCCACGGTGTCGGACTTGTTGCGCCAGCCGGAATAGGAGAGGTCGATGTCGACCTTGTCGGTCGGCTGGAAGGCCAGCGAGGCGCGCCAGCCGTCACGGTGGTTCTCGCCCAGGCGTTCGCCGCGGGTGTTGCTGACCTGCCAGCCTTTGTCGCTGTCCTCGGTGCGGAACGCGAAACGGCCCTGAACCCGCTCGCCCAGGGCGCCGCTGAGCATGCCCTCGAAATTGTGGGTCTTGTAGTCGCCCACCTCGGCAACAATGGAGCCCTCGAACTGCTCGGTCGGCTTGTGGGTAACGAAGTCGATCAGGCCGGCGGTGGTGTTGCGGCCGTAGAGCGTGCCTTGCGGACCTTTCAGCACCTCCACCCGCTCCAGGTCGAAGATCGGGCCGGTGTTCATGAACGGATAGGCGTAGGCGACCTCGTCCCAATAGGTGCCGACGGTCGAGGTGGCCGACAGGTTGATGGTGTTGAAGCCGATGCCGCGCAGCGTGTAGGTCGGCACGCCCTGATAGCTCTGGCTGACCGTAAAGCTAGGGGCGACGGTCGAGAGGTCCTTGGGGTCGGTGACCCGCAGCTGCTGCAGGGCCTGCCCACTGAAGGCCTGGATCGGCATGCCGACGCTGTTGGCGGTCTCCTCGCGGCGCTGGGCCGTGACCACCAGGGTGTCGATCGTCAGGCTGTCGTCAGGCTTCTGCGGCGTGGTCTGGGCCATGGCGGGGACCGCCACAGCCAAGGCGAGCGCCGACACGCTCAGGGTCAGGCGCGTGGGTCCTGGCATCCGATTACCTCCCTTTGGCCGCGCCTGCATCGGGCGCGAACTCTAACGGGAGCGTGCGGTTGGGCCTCTCGCGTAACAAGCTATCGGAATCGATAGGTGAGGCGCCATTACAACCCCAGAACAAGCTTGGCGATGATGTCGCGCTGGATCTCGTTGGAGCCGCCATAGATCGAGGCCGCCCGGTTGTTGAGGTAGCGGGCCATGGTCGTCAGGCCGTGTTCGGGACCGACCGGGGTCTCGTTGGAGCCGGCCTCGCGGGCCTTGGGCTGGTGTGGGGCGATGTAGGTCGCCAGGGCGTCGATCCCGAGTTCGTCCAGGCGCTGGAGCTGCTCGGACCCCTGCAGCTTCAGGATCGACGAGGCTGGACCGGGCTTACCGCCGGCGGCCAGGGCGGAGAGCACTCGGCGCTCGGTGATGTCGATGGCCAGGGCGTCGATCTGCGCCTCGGCGAGGCGACGGCGGTAGTGAGGATCGTCGAGGATCTCTTCGGCCTGGGCCATGTCGCGCAGACGCTCCAGGCCCGCATGCAGTCCGGCCGCATAGCCGCCGCCGCGTTCGAATTCGAGGAGGTGCTTGGCGACGGTCCAGCCCTGGTTCTCCGCGCCCAGCCGGTCGGCCTGGGGCGTGCGGACGTCGTCGAAGAACACCTGGTTGACCTCGTGTTCGCCGGCCAGAGTGACGATCGGGTCGATCTTGATGCCCGGCCGATCCATCTCGATCAGCAGGAAGGTGATGCCGGCCTGCGGCTTGCCCTCGGTGGACGTGCGGACCAAGCAGAACATGTGGCTCGCCCAATGGGCGTGTGTGGTCCAGATCTTCGAGCCGTTGAGGACGTAGTCGTCGCCGTCGGCCACCGCGCGCATCTGCAGGCTGGCGAGGTCGGAGCCCGAGCCCGGCTCGGAATAGCCCTGGCACCAGTAGTCCTCGCCCGACAGGATGCGCGGCAGGTAGCGGGCCTTCTGCTCCGGCGTTCCGAACGCCATGATCGCCGGCGCCACCATCCGCAGGCCCATCGGCGCAAGGTTCGGGGCGCCGGCGCGGGCGCATTCGGCGAAGAAGACGTGGCGCTGAATGTCGCTCCAGCCGGGACCGCCGTAATCGACGGGCCAGGTCGGGGCCGCCCAGCCCTTGGCGTGCAGGATCTTCTGCCAGGCCAGGCTGTGGAC
>JAEXJH010000300.1 GCA_023445955.1 Pseudomonadota bacterium | reverse complement strand
GGCTTAGCTCGACCAGGCCCTTCGGCGCGGGCGAGGGCGCGAATTCGGCGGGGCGGTCCAGGGCGATCCGGTCGCGCGGCGTCAGGCCGTCGCCCTCGATGCGCAGTCGGCCGGGCTCAGGATAGAGGCGCAGGGCCGCGCCCAGATCCGGAACGCGCACCGCGCCGGGCAGCGGCCCAGCCTCGGGCAGGGCGACCAGCACGTCGCCGGAAGTTCGCAGCGCCGGCTTTGCGCCATGCGTGGCGACCACCAGGCGGGCCGGCGCCCTACCGACCGGGGGCGGGAACAGCGTCAGACAGAGCAGCGCGCCGGCCAGGAGCTGCAGGGCGATCAGAGCCGCGAAGCGCCAGGTCGGCCCGCGCGCCACGGACCGTCGCCGCATCACCGTCCGGGCGACGCCGGCGGCCGTGACGACTGCGATCAGGATTTCCATCCAGCCGATCATCGCAGCGCATCCAGATAGCGGCGGCCGCGCGCGTCGGCGGGGTCACGGCGGTGGACCGCGGCGGGGGGGCGCTCCAGCGCGGTCCACAGCAGGGCGCGCAGCTTGCGGCGGCAGTCCTGGCACTGGGGCTCGTTACGCACCGTGTCGATGGCGGCCGACAGCGCCAGGGGATCGGCCAGGCGGCGCTGGTTGGCGTTCACCCAGCGGGTCAGGGCGTCCAGCGAGACCGGCGCATTGGGCCGCTCGCCCAAGGCGCGCCAGACCTCGACGGCCGGGGTGTCGGCGGGATCGCTGGCGACCGGCGCCAAGCGGCCCGGCGCGATGCCCTCGCGCTTGCCGGTCAGGCGGCGCGACAGGTCGACGGGCGGCAGTTTGGGCGGCGTGCGGGCCAGGAAGATACGGCCGGCCTGTTGGGCGTTCTTCAGCAGATTTAGCGCCTTATAGGCGTGAGGTAAGGCGTCTTTGGGCTTGCTCTGCCGCAGAGCGCGCTCGCTGTCCCACATGGCGTCAAGCGCCTGGGCCAGGGTCGAGCGCGTGCCCGGATCGAACAGGGTGGACGCGTCGCCGGTGTCGTGGGCGTGGCCGAACTCTGCGACGACCGACTTCATGTCGTTGAGATCGACTGCGCCGCCGTGGTCGTGGCCGTCGCCGTCGTCATGGTGTTCCGGTTCGGCGGTCTTGGCAGGCGGGGATGCGCCATCGTCGATCGGCAGGGCGGGGCCGTCGCTGGTGGGCAGGTCCAGGTGCGGCGCGCCTTCGGCCTGCTCGCCCATGAACTGGCCGTAGCGCAGGCGCAGCTGGGCCTGGTCGGCGCCCAGGCCGTTGGCGCGCTCCAGGAAGGCGTCGGGCGTGATCTTGGCCCGCTGAGCGATCAACGCCTCGGCGTCGATGATGATCTGGCGCTGGCTGCGGAAGTAGACGGGCATCACCTGCTTGGCCATGCCGTCCAGGCCATCGGCCAGGCCCATGGCGGCGGGCCAGCGCAGGATGACGCTGGGACCCTCGACCGTCTGGCGGTGGTTGTCGCTGACGATCAGCTGCACGATCATGTCGCCGCCTTGCGCCAGGCCCTCGCGGGCTAGGTCCAGGCCGGCGGTGAAGCGCTTGAGCCGCGCCGCGCCCTGGCCGGTCAGCGGCTGGGTCCGCACGGTGGTAGTGATGTTCTCGCCTTCGCCCTTGGTGACGGTGATCTTCAGCTGGGCGGTCGTCTCGACGCCGTAGTCGTCGCGCACCTCGAACACCGGCGCGAAGCGGGCCTGGCCCGGCGTGATCAGGGTCAGCGAACTGTCGGGCGTGACGACACGCACGACCGGCGGCGTATCTGGAACCAATTCTAGCCGATGCAGGCGCTGGCGCGCCATGCCGGGCGCCTCGATGCGGTAGAGCGCCGAGCGCTCGAATACTCGGCCACCCAGCCAGCGCCCGCCGTCGCGGCGCAGCGGCAGCGCGGCCTCGCCGGGGAAGCTTAAGGTCGCCGAGTCGGGATGCGGCTTGAAGCCCAGCACCCACTCGATGCGCGAGCCTTCCGGCGCACGGGCGTCCAGGCCGCCCACATCGAAGGGAGGCTGGCCGGTATAGGTCGGCGGGATGACGTGCAGCCGGGCGGTCGTGACCTTGGGCGCGCCGGGCGCCGAAGTGGTCTCGGCTTCCTCGGGGCCGAGCCGCACGCTAGCGGTTGTCGGCCACAGCAGGGCGGCGAGGATCACGGCGGCGCTGACGCCGGCGGTCCAGGGGATCCAGCGGCGCGACCAGTCAGGGCGCAGGTCGAGAGCGGCGGCTTCCGCCAGACGGGCTTGCAGACGGGCGCGCTGCAGGCCGGCGAGACCTTCCCGAGCGGGCTGGAACAGCAGGTCGGCGCTGTCCTCCAGGCCCGGCGCGTGGGCGTCGAGGGCGGCGGTTAGCCAAGCCTGGTCAAAGCGCCTCATGCGCCGGACCGTGATCCAGCCCAACATGGCCGCGCCGATGACGAGCACGACGACGCCGGCGATCTGGAAGGCGCGCAGGCCCAGCGCCGCCAGCGCCAGCACGACGGGCACGCCCACGGCCAACGTGTCGAGCAGAACCCGTTGGCGCGCCGCGCGCAGGTGGTGGGCGAGGGCGGCGATCATGCCAGCACCGCCCGGTCGCGACGGGTGGCCAGCCAGCGCTCGGCCGCGAACAGCAGCACGATCAGTAGCGCCATCCAAGGACGCAGGCTGACGGGATGAGGGTTGTATGCCGCCGCTCTGACGTCCGGCGCGTAGTCGGCCGCCGCGACGGCGTTTGGCGCCGGCAGCGGTGCCACAAGCGCCCACAGCTGGTCGGGGAAGTTGGCCTCGACCAGGACCGGCAGAGCGCTCGGCTCAAGAGGACGAGCGAGACGGATCACCCGGCCCTTGCCGAAACGACCGGCCGTGGCCAAGGGCTCGCCCTGATCGTCGCGCCAGACGATGGCCTGGGCGCCTTCGGCGGGCGAGGGCGCGGCCTGCGCCAGCAACGCCACGCCGCCGGCCTCGATCCAGTCGAGGGTCGCCGTCGGCATGGGGGCGCTGGAGAGCCAAACGAGATAGCGCGCCGTCTTCGGTAGGGCGGTATCGGTCATGGCGACGTCGAGGGCGGCGGGCTTGCCGGGCTCGGCATAGGCGGTCGCCGCCGCGCGGAAGTAGCCAACCGCGCGTTCGTTGGCCGCATCATAGCGGACGGTCAGCGCTGGCGGCGTCGGCGGCGCGATCGCCGCCGGCCGTTGTGCCAGCTTGCCGACCCGCCAGTCGACCTTGCGCGACAGATAGAGCCGTTCACCGTCGCCGCTCAGCTCGGGCGGCGCGACAATGGTGAGGCGGGTCTTGCCCGGCGTCTCAGCGTCGAGCTGGCGGACGAGGCTGGCGAAGTCGGCCGCCTTGGGCGCTGGCCGGTCGAGGCTCGGGAAGCCCGGCGCCAGCCAGACCCGCCGCTCGCCACGGTCCGGGACGCCCTTGGCGTCGACCATCGGCGAGACCGCGACCACGGGGCGGCCATCGCCGGTCGGGCGCAGCACGGGCTCGGCCAAGGCCAGGACGATGGCGGCGATCAGGGCGATGCGTAGGGCCAACAGCAGGCGCTCGTCGAGGCGCAGGCGGCGGACGGGCTTGGGGTTAGGGTTCAGCCAGCGCAGGGCGGCGAAGTCGATGACCTGCGTCTCGGTGCGACGGGCGATGTGGATCGCCAACGGGATCAACACGGCCAGCAGGCCGGCCAAGGCGAGGGGAGCAAGCAGGGCAGGGATCATCCGCGCGCCGCCGGACGGGAGAGGTCCTGGAGCGGCTGGTCCGGGTCACGGTCGCTGAAGTGCTCGACGAAGCGCACGCCGCGCGCTTCCAGACGGGCGCGCAGGGCGGTTCGGGCGGCAGCGAACTTGGCCAGGAAGTCAGCCTTCAAGCTGCGACCGTCGCCGGCCAGCTGCGCGTCGCCCTCGGGGTCACGGAACAGCAGGCTGCGATCGAACGGGAAGTCGCGCTCGTCGCCGGTCAAGAGCTGCACGAACGAGACGTCGCGGCCGGACGCGGCCAGGCGCTCGGCGGCGGCGACGCAGCTCTCGTCGAAGCCGTCGGTGACGAAGAGAACGAGATCGCCCGGTGCGATCCGTTCGCCCAGCACCTTCAAGTCACGTTCCCACTGGGGAACGCCGCCTGGCTTCAGAGGGCTGAGCTCCAGCCGGATGCGGTCGCGGTGGCGGCTGTCGCTGGACGGCGGCAGGACGATCGCACCCTCGGCTCGGGCGACGACGACGCCGAAGCGGTCGCCCTGGCGCAGCGCGACCTCGATGATCGCGGCGGTCAGGCGGCGGGCGGCGTCGAAACGCGTCCAGTTCGGCTTGCCGACATCGGCCTGGCCCATCGAGGCGCTGGCGTCCAGCACGACCCAGATGGCCACCGGGCTGTCGCGCTCGGCGTCGCGGACGAAGAAGCGGTCCGAGCGCGAATAGAGCTTCCAGTCGATGCGCCGCAGGTCGTCGCCCCGCTCGTAGGCGCGGTACTGAGCGAATTCCATGGCCCCGCCGCGATTGCGGCTGGCGTGGGCGCCGTCCCCAGCCAACACCGCGGCCGCGCGCGGCGTCAGCGACAGACGTCGCAGACGGCTACGCAGGTCCGGGGGCAGGTCGAACGGGGACATCGGCCTTCTTAGTCGCGGGCGGGCGCGGGCAGGGCGGCCAGCAGGGCGGCGACCACGTCGTCGGTCGTCTTGCGCTCGGCCTCGGCGGCGAAGGACAGCAGGACGCGGTGGCGCAGGACCGGCGCGGCCAGCGCCTTGACGTCCTCGCGCGTGGCGGCCAGACGCCCGTGCAGCAGGGCGCGGGCCTTGGCGGCGAGCACCAGAGCCTGGCCGGCCCGGGGACCGGCGCCCCAGCGGACATATTCCTGCACGGCGGCAGGGGCGTCGGGACCGGGACGAGTGGCGCGCACCAGCGAGGTGATCCAGGTCAGCAGGCCGTCGCTGATGTGGGCCTGGCGCACCCATTTCTGTAGCTCGATGATATCGGCGCCGGTCATCACCGCCGAAGGCGCGGTGACGCCGCTGCCGGTGGTCAGGGCCAGGATGGCGCGCTC
>JAEXJH010000299.1 GCA_023445955.1 Pseudomonadota bacterium | reverse complement strand
GTCTCGGTGTTCGCCGGAGATCTGGCCCGCCTGGACCGCGGCGGCGTCGCGCAAGTTCGGCCGCTGGGCGACGATCAGGCGCTGCCCGCGCGCCCGGTTTCGGGGCCGCCGTCAGCCAGCCCCATGGCCGGCGCGGTGGATCTTTACTACGCCGTCGCCAACCCGAACGGCCGCCTGCGCCTGGGTGAGCGCGTCGCCGTCGCCCTGCCGGTGCGCGGCGAGGAGAGCGGACTGGTCGTGCCCGCCTCGGCCCTGCTGAGCGACATCCATGGCGGCGAGTGGGTCTATGTCCGCGTCAAGCCGCAGACCTTCGAGCGGCGGCGCATCGAGTCGGCCAGCCAGCGGGGCGACCAGGTCGTCCTGGCCCGCGGCCTGAGTGCGGGCGCCGAGGTGGTTTCTGCCGGCGCGGCCGAACTGTTCGGCACGGAATTCGGAGCCAAGTAGATGCTGACCTGGCTTGTTCGAAGCGCGCTGCAGCAGCGCGTGCTGGTGGTCGCCATCGCCCTGGTGCTGGTGATCATGGGCCTGCGGGCGACACGCGACGTGCCGCTGGACGTCTTCCCCGAGTTCGCCCCGCCGATGGTCGAGGTGCAGACCGAAGGCCCGGGCCTGTCGACCGAGGAAATGGAGAACCTCGTCACCGTGCCGCTCGAGGCCGGCGTGAACGGCGTGCCGGGCCTCAAGACCTTGCGGTCCAAATCGGTGCTGGGCCTCTCTTCCGTGGTCCTGATCTTCAAGGAGGGCACGGACGTCGTGCGCGCCCGCCAGCTGGTTCAGGAGCGCGTGGCCATGGTCGCGCCGCGCCTGCCGACCAGCGTGCGGCCGCCGGTCATGCTGCCGCCGCTGTCGGCGACCAGCCGGGCGATGAAGATCGGCATCTCCTCCAAGACCATGGACCAGATGGCCCTGTCGGAGTTGGTCCGCTGGACCATGAAACCGCGCCTGATGGCCGTGCCGGGTGTCGCCAATGTCGCCGTCTGGGGCCAGCGCGATCCGCAGCTGCAGGTGCTGGTCGATCCGGCCCGGCTGAACGCGGCCGGCGTCACCCTGGCCGAAGTGCAGCGCGCCGCCGGCGATGCGGCGGTGGTCGGCGGCGGCGGCTTCGTCGACACGCCCAACCAGCGCCTGGCCGTCCGGCACCTGGCGCCGGCCGTCACCGCCGAAGACCTTGCCCGCACGGTGATCAAGCTATCGGGCGGCGCGCCCGTTCGTCTCGGCGACGTCGCCGAGGTCGTGCGCGGCCACGCCGCCCCGATCGGCAGCGCCATCATCAATGACGGCCCCGGCCTGCTGCTGATCGTCGAGAAGCAGCAAGGCGGCAACACGCTGGACGTCACGCGCGGCATCGAGGCGGCCCTGGCCGAGCTGAAGCCCGGCCTGACCGGCGTGGAGATCGACTCCACCATCTTCCGCCCCGCCACCTTCATCGAGCGCTCGATCGGCAACCTGACCAACGCCCTGTGGCTGGGCTGCGCGCTCGTCGCCGTCGTGCTCATTGCCTTCACCCGCGACTGGCGCTCGGCGACCATCAGCCTGGTGGCCATTCCGCTGTCGCTGCTGGGCGCGGCCCTGGTGCTGGCCTGGAGCGGCGCCAGCATCAACACCATGGTCATCGCCGGCCTCGTCATCGCCTTGGGAGAGATCGTCGACGACGCCATCATCGACGTCGAGAACATCGGCCGCCGCCTGCGCCTGAACCGCGCCTCGGCGACGCCCGCTCCGCCTCTGCAGGTCGTGCTGCAGGCGTCGCTGGAGGTGCGCAGCGCCGTCGTCTTCGCCAGCCTGATCGTCATGCTGGTGTTCCTGCCGATCTTCTTCCTGGAAGGCGTCTCCGGCTCGTTCTTCCGTCCGCTGGCCAGCGCCTACATCCTAGCGATCGGCGCCTCGCTGCTGGTGGCCCTGACGGTGACCCCGGCGCTGTGCCTGTTCCTGCTGCCCAAGGCGGCGGGTCATGCCAAGGAGCCGAAATTCGTCCAAGGCCTGAAGACCCGCTATCGCGCCTTCCTGCCTCGCATCCTGCATCGCCCGCGCGTGGCGGTCGGGATCATTATCGGCGGCCTGCTGCTGGCCGGGGTCGGCTCGCTGTTCACCAAGGACCAGTTCCTGCCGAACTTCCGCGAGACCGACTTCCTGATGCACTTCGTGGAGAAGCCCGGCGTCGGCATCGAAGCCATGGATCGGGTGACGATCCAGGCCTCGCGCGAGCTGCGCGCCATCCCCGGCGTGCGCAACTTCGGCGCCCATATCGGCCGCGCCGAAGGCGGCGACGAGGTCTATGGCCCGCACTTCACCGAGCTGTGGATCAGCCTGGACGAGAAGGCCGACTACGACGCCAGCGTCGCCAAGATCCAGGAGGTCATCGACGGCTATCCCGGCCTTTATCGCGACGTGCTGACCTATCTGCGCGAACGCATCAAAGAGGTGTTGACCGGCGCCGGCGCCAGCATTGTGGTCCGCATCTACGGTCCCGAGGTCGAAGGCCTGCGCGAGACCGCCCAGACCGTGCGCGCGGCGCTGGCCGATGTGCCCGGCGTCACCGAGCTGAAGGTCGAGCAGCAGACGCTGGTCCCGCAGATCCAGATCCAGCCCCGCGCCGAAGCCCTGGCCGCCTATGGCCTGACGCCCGGCGAGGTGCGCCGCGCCGTCAGCACGGTGATCGCCGGGACCAAGGTCGGCGAGATCTATCGCGATCAGGTCAGCAACGACGTCACCGTCTGGGGCGTCCCGGCCGTGCGTGGCAACCTGCATGCGATCAACGACCTGCTGATCACCACGCCGCTGGGCGCCCAGGTCCGGCTGTCGGAAGTTGCTCGCGTGCGGATCGCGCCGGCCGCCAACGAGATCAAGCGCGAGAACGGCTCGCGCCGGATCGACGTCACCCTGAACGTCGCGAACGGCGACCTGGGCGCCGTGGCCCGCGCGGTCGAGGCCAAGGTCGCGGGCTTGCGCTTCGCCCAGGGCTATCACCCCGAGGTGCTGGGCGAATATGCCGAGCGCCAGGCCTCCTCCCAGCGGCTGGCGATGCTGAGCGCGCTGTGTTTCCTGGGTGTTCTGCTGCTGGTCTGGCTGGAGTTCCGGTCCTTGCGGATCACCGCCCTGGTCGCCGTCAGCCTGCCGTTCGCCCTTCTGGGCGGGGTGGCCGCGGTGCTGCTGTCGGGCGGAACCATGTCGCTGGGCTCGGTCGTCGGCTTCGTCACCGTACTGGGCATCTCGGCCCGCAACGGCATCATGATGCTGAGCCACTTCCAGCATCTGGAACGGCACGAGGGCGAGACCTTCGGCCCGAACCTCATCCTGCGCGGCGCCGAGGAGCGGCTGGCGCCGATCCTGATGACCGCCGCCTGCGCCGCCCTGGCCCTGCTGCCGCTGGTCGTCAATGGCGACAAGCCCGGCCATGAGATCGAGCACCCGATGGCGCTGGTGATCCTGGGCGGCCTGGTCAGCTCGACCCTGCTGAACCTGCTGCTGATGCCGACCCTGTATGGCCGTTTCGGCCGCGCTCCCGAACCGAAAGGCCTGGCCCGATGAGGCGCTCGCTCTGCATCCTGGCGGCGTCGGCGGTGCTGTCCGCCTGCGCCACCGCACCGACGTCGCCTCCGGCGCCTCAGAGCGCAGCCCTGGCGCCGTTCGTGGGGACGGAGGCGGCGGGCGCGCTGCCCGGCGCGCCGCCGGAACGCTGGTGGCGACTGTTCGACGACCCGACCTTGGACGCCCACGTGCAACGCGCTCTGGCGGCCAATCTCGACCTCAAGGTCGCCTTGGCCAATCTGGAGACCGCCCGCGCCGCCGCCCGCCAGGCCAATGTCGCACGCTGGCCCTCCACGGTCCTTGAAAGCGGTGTGGGTCCCCAACGCGCCGACCGCCAACCCAGCACCACCGCCGTCCCCAAGACCAGCTACGAGCTGGGCGCGGCCGTGGCGTTCGAGATCGACCTGTTCGGCCGCCTGCGCCAGTCGGCTCTTGCCGCCGAGGCCGACGCCGAAGCGGTCCAGGCGGCGCGCGACGCGGCGGCCGTCACGGTCGCGGCCGATACGGTGAGCGCCTATCTCGACCTCTGCGTGGCGAACACGGGCCTGGCTCTGGCCCGGAAACTCGCCGCGACGCAGGCCAACGCCTTCGCCCTGGTCGAGGAACAGTTGAAGGCCGGCGAGGTGTCTCCGTTGGAACGCGCCCAGGCCGCAACCTTGCGCGACCAGGCCGCCGCGGCGATCCCGGATCTGGAAGCCGACCGCCGCCGCGCGCTGTTCCGCCTGGCGACGCTGGAGGGCCTGCCGCCCGCCTCAGCCGCGCGTTTCGACGCCTCGTGCGCCGCCATTCCTCGCATCGCCTCGCCCTTCCCGGTCGGCGACGGCGCCGCCTTGCTGGCGCGGCGTCCCGACATCCGTGAGGCCGAGCACCGGCTGGCCGGCGCCGCGGCGCGGGTCGGCGTCGCGCGCGCCGATCTCTATCCCCGCATCCAGCTGGGCGGGTCGGGCGGAC
>JAEXJH010000298.1 GCA_023445955.1 Pseudomonadota bacterium | reverse complement strand
CTACAATGGCTGGGGCGATTATCCGAACCCCAACGGCTACACCAACTCGCGCGCGACCCACGGCGCGTTCGAGGGCCCGCTGACCAAGTCCTTCAACGACGAGAAGGCGATCAAGGCGCTGGTCCCGGCCTACAAGGCCTGCGACTGCTCGATCGAGACGCGCGTGGTCGGCTATCTGACCGACACCTGGAAGCAGACCGAGCCGCTGTATCAGCTGGAAAAGGCCGGCGGCATGGTCGATACCGATCCGCGCGCCAAGGCCTTCGTCCAGACCCGCGTCGCGGCCGGCGCCGCGGCCCTGCGCGACCTGGTGGTCGATGCCTGGACCGCCAGCGCCAAGGGCACGATCGGCTATCGTCCGGAGATCAGCGTCGACGACGTGGCGTCCGGCAAGGCCGATCCGTGGAACGACCTCTACGGCAAGGACTAAGCATGCTGGCTTTCGGCGCGCCCGTCGCGGGCAAGACCTATATGGACCGCGCCGCCGCCTTCGGCATCGCCGAGAATAGCCTGGGCCAGATCGCGCTGGCCCAGGTCACCAAGCCCGGCAAGGCCCCGTATTTCGACCTGCCGGGCGGGGCGGTGGATGGCGACGAGACGGAAGCAGAGGCGGTGGTCCGCGAATTCGGCGAGGAGACCGGTCTCGTCGTCGAGGCGGGGGCTCTGGTCGAGACGGTCTCGCAGCTATTCCTCAAGTCCGACGGCCAGCCGGTGCGAAACTTCGGCGGCGTCTATGTCGTGCAGGTCACCGGCGAGCAGCCGGGCCTGAAGGTCGAGGACGACCACAAGCTGGTCTGGCTGGACCCGCGCGACGCGGTGGTCGCCCTGCGCCACGACGCCCATTCGTGGGCGGTCGCGGCGTGGCTGAGGCGTGGCCTCTAGCGCGAGGCGATCTCGACCGCCTTGCGGCCCGTCATCAGCGCCGAGCGCTGGGCCGGGGTCATCTCGGCGTTGAGGTCCTGGGCGATGTCCATCAGGCAGGCGCGATACGACAGGCCGTGAACCTTGCGGGCCGTGCAGGCCTGTTCGGCGGCGCGATCGGCGCGGCGCTGGAATTCGCGCGCGCCTTCGGGATGCGACAGGACGAGGTCGCCGACCTGGACGCGGATGATCGGAGCGGAGGCGATCGGCGCGGCGTGGGCGGCGGAAAGGCCGATGATCGGCGTTGCGGCCAGGGCCAGGGCGGCGATGACGGCGATGCGGTCGACGATCTTGCTCATGATCTAGTCCCTCAGTTCGTGTGGCCGCCCCCCGGTGATCCGTTGGGGCGATCCGTTGAATGAGGGTGTAGTCGCGAGCTTGGCCGAACACCCGTTACGAGTGCTTCATGACCTCGAATTAAGTCTATGAAACAGAAGTAATATTCAGTGTCGTCGCGTCGCCAGCGCCCAGATCGTGGCCGCGACGGACGAGGCCAGGGTCACGGCGCCGACGACGTCCCAGACGCCGTCACCCAGCAGGGCGGCGACCAGGCCGAACAGGCTGAGCGCGGCGATGACGGCCGGCGCGCGGAACACCTGCCACAGCGTGAAGTGATGGCCGCTCTTCTTCATCGCGCCGGCTTCCGCTTGGCCAGCCACAGATAGAGGCCTGAACCCAGGATCACGATGGTGGCGATGTCGAGCAGGCCCCAGAGGATCTTTAAGGCCAAACCGCCGTAGTCGCCGAAGTGCAGAGGTTGCGACAGCGACAGGGTCTTCACGTACCACGGCGTCTGCGCGACGGCGGCTAGCTCGCCCGTGCGGGCGTCGATCAGGGCCGGCGTGGTCAGGTGCGCGGTCACCGGCGTGTCGCCGTGGAAGAACACCGCGTAGTGGTGGTCGGTCGAATAGGTCGAGCCGGGGAAGGCCACGAACTGCAGCTGCATGCCGGGCAGGGCGACCTTGGCGCGGTCGACGGCGGCCTGCAGCGAGCTGCGCTGGTTGGCGGGCGCAGGCTTGTCATACGCCTGGGTTAGCTCCTTGAGCGCCGTGTTCTTCCAGTAGTCGATGATCGGCGTGGCCAGGGTGTTGACGACGCCTGTGGTCCCGACGACCAGCACCCAGGCCAGGGTCACCGCGCCCAGGAGGTTGTGGTAGTCCAGCCAGCGCGTCCGCGCCTGCTTGCTGGCCCGCACCGTGCCGAACGGCAGGCGGCGCATGAACGGAGCGTAGAGCACCACGCCCGAGACCAAGGCCACGATCAGCAACAGGCCCATCGCGCCCAGGAACAGCATTCCCGGCAGCCCCAGGAACATGTCTGTGTGCAGCTGGAGCAGGAACTCCATGACGGGGTGACCGGCCACCGAAGGGGCGGGCTCGCCGCTGGTCTGGTCGATGGGCTGGAAGCTGTACGAACCCGCCTTGTCACCCGGCTTGACGCTGGTGACGTTCACCACCGGCCGGTCCTCGTCGAAGCTCATGAAGGCCGCAACCTCGCCCGGCTTGCGGGCGAGGGCGGCGTTCAGCACCTGGTCGAGGTTCAGCTTCGGACCGTTCGGATGCGCCGGGACCCAAGCTTCGCGCATCAGGACGTGCTCGATCTCGTGCTTGAACACGAGCGGTAGGCCGGTGACGCAGAGCATTAGCAGAAAAGCGGTCGAGACCAGGCTCGACCACTTGTGCGCCCACGACCAGGCCCGGAGCGTGGACGCCTTCATCCGCCTTAGAAGTCCGTGGTGAGCGAGATGCGCAGGGTGCGCGGGGCGCCCAGGGTCAGGTAGTTGGCGTTCGGATAGCCGCCGACCGCGACCCACTGGTCCCTGTTACCCAGGTTCTCGACGCGGGCGCGGACCGTCATGGCCTTGCCGCCGGCTTCGAAGGCGTAGCGGACGCCGGCGTCGAAGCGGGTGAAGGACGCCAGATCCACCGTGTTGGTCCCGTTGGCCGGCTGCGCGCCCGTGTGGGTCACTCGGCCCTCGACGGTCAGGCCAGCAACGGCCTTCACGTCCCACTCGACGTTCACATTGGCCTGGAAGTCCGGCACGCCGATCGGCGACTTGCCTTCCAGCGTGGCGTCCAGGGCCTTGTTGACCTTGGCGTCCAGCCAGGTGGCGCCGCCCAGGACGCGCAGGCCCTCGGCCGGCTGGCCATAGACGGTCAGCTCAATGCCCTTGTTCTCCTGCTCGCCGCCCGAGGTGTACTGGCGGCTGCTGGCGACGAAGAGCTCGTTGGGCTGCTTGACGCGGAACAACGAGACCGAGCCGCCGAACGCACCGGCATCGTACTTGGCGCCGACCTCGGCCTGCTTGCCGCGGAACGGAGCCAGGATGTCGCCGGCGTTGGCCACCGCGACGCCGTTGACCTGGGCCGGCGCGACCTTCCCCGGAACCAGGCTCTCGGCGTAGTTGGCGTAAAGCGAGACTTGGCTGCTGGGCTTGAACACCGCCGCGAAGGCCGGGGTGGTGGCGTCGCCGTCATAGGCGGCGTTGCGGGCCCCGGTGTTGTAGTCGTACGAGCGCGTCGAGACGTCCTGATAGCGCAGGCCTGCGGTCAACAGCAGCTTGTCGTCCAGCAGCGACACGGTGTCGGCCACCGCGACGCTACGGTTCTTGGCGCGTTCGGTGACGTTCGGGTCCGACTTGCTGCCGCCGACGAAGAAGTTCGGGGTCGGGGCGGCGACATTGACCGGGTTGTAGAGGTTGCCGGCGAAGCCGGCGAAGTTCGAGAAGGCGTAGGCGTTCTTCGACTTCAGGCTGACCGAGGCGACCGAGGCCACTAGGCTGTGGCCGATCGCGCCGGTCTGGAACTTGCCGCGCAGGCCGGCGTCGGCCGAGACGACCTCATCCTTGCGGACATTGTCGAAGCGATAGGCGCTGAGCACGCCGGTCGCGCTGGTCGACGGATTGGCCAGGACGTTGTCTTCCTTGCCCTTGCGGCCGCCGACAGCCGCCCAGGCGCTGACGTCGTCGGTCAGGTCGAACTCGCCGCGCGCCGCGCCGAACAGCTGGCGCTCGTCGGTATAGGTCCAGGGCTGGGCGAAGTTCGTGCTGGCGTCCGGAGCCTTGGGGATCGCGCCCAGCGGCGTGACGGTCGGACGCGGGGCGTCGATGTGATGGTCCTGGAAGCCGAGGTCGGCCGAGAAGCGGGCGCGGTCGCCGCGACGGTCCAGGCCGAGGCCCACGACTTTCAGATTGCGCTTTTCGTTGTCGACGGCCGTCTCGCCGTCGCGCAGGGACAGGTTCACCCGCGCGCCATAGGCGTTGTTCTCGCCAAAGCGACGCGAGACGTCGGCCGAGCCGTAGAACTGCGAGCCGCCGTCCCAGCCGGCGGTCAGGCGGGTCAGGGGATTGGTCCCGGCGCGCTTGGGCATCAGGTTGAAGGCGCCGCCGACGCCGCTGCCGCCCGGGGCCGCGCCGTTCAGGAACGCGTTGGCGCCGCGGAACACGTCCACGCGCTCGACCAGTTCGGCGGCCACGAACTGCCGGGGCAGCACGCCGTAGAGGCCGTTATAGGTCATGTCGTCGGAGTACACCGGGAAGCCGCGCACGACGTACAGCTCCTGGAAGTTGCCGAAGCCCTTGGAGACCCGGACGGTCGGGTCGTTCTGCAGCACGTCGGCGATGCTGCGGGCCTGCTGGTTGCGGACCAGCTCCTCGGTGTAGCTGGTGATCGCGAACGGCGTGTCCATGGTGTCCAGCGCGCCCAGCAGGCCGACGCGGGCGCCGGCCGCCACCTGACCGCCGGAATAGACGGGCGGCAGGCGGACTTGCGAGCCGGTGATCACCACCTCGTCGACCTTCGTCTCGTCCGTCTGCTGCGCAGCGGCCTGGTTGGCCAGGGCGGCGCCGAGGAGAGCGGACGACAAGAGGAGGGCGAGGCGACGGGACATGGTAGATCCTGATATTGAGAGTGCGTCGCAATATCTGCTATCCGCCACGCTTACAACAGCCCAGTCCTCATCACGAGGATTCAGCGGCGATTTCAAATGCGTAAGGGGAAGTCTTGGGCCTTAAGCCGCTACGAAGTCGCGGCTGGCCTTATGCTCGCTCTGGCGGACGGGCAGGGTGAAGCTGACCGTGGTGCCTTCGCCGGGGGTGGAGTGCATCTCCAGCAGGCCGTCGTGCATGGTGATCAGCGACTTGGTGAGCGCCAGGCCCAGGCCCGTACCCTGGGTGGTCTTGGAGAACTGGCTCTCGACCTGCTCGAACGGCTTGGCCAGGCGGGCCAGGTCGTCCTTGGCGATGCCGATCCCGGTGTCGGTGACCGACACCTTGACCATGTCGCCGAACGGATCGCGGCGGATCTCGGCGCTGACCGTGACGCTGCCGGCGCGGGGCGTGAACTTGATGGCGTTCGACAGCAGGTTCAGCAGCACCTGCTTGACCGCACGGTAGTCGGCTTCGATCTCGGGCAGGTGCGGGAAGGTGACGTTCAGCTTCAGGCCGGCGGCCTCGGCGCGGTTGCGGACCAGGCGCACGGCGTCCTCGGCCACGTCTTCCAGGTGCATCGGCTCGAACTTGAGGTTCATCTTGCCGGCCTCGATCTTCGACATGTCGAGGATGTCGTTGATCAGCGCCAGCAAGTGCTGGCCCGACGAGTGGATGTCCTGGCTGTAGCCCTTGTAGCGCGCGTCGCCGAGCTGGCCGAACATCTCGTTCATCATGATCTCGGAGAAGCCGTTGATGGCGTTCAGCGGCGTCCGCAGCTCGTGGGACATGTTGGCCAGGAACTAGGACTTGGCCCTGTCTCTTATAAAAATCTCCGAG
>JAEXJH010000297.1 GCA_023445955.1 Pseudomonadota bacterium | reverse complement strand
CAGGGCGTCGCGGGCGGTCAGGATCAGTAGCGGCGTGCGGTTGCCGGCCCGGCGCAGGCGCACCAGCACCTCCAGCCCGCCGATGTCGGGCAGACCGAGGTCCAGCACGATGACGGAATAGGGCTCGGCCAGCTGTTCAAGCGCGGTTTCGCCGTCGGTGACCCAGTCGACCGTGAAGTTCTCGGACCGGAGGAAGGCCACGACGCCGCGCCCCAGCGCTTCGTCGTCCTCCACGAACAGCAGCCGCATGCGGACGGTTTCCAGGGTTGGACGACTCCGCCCCTATCATGCAACGTCGCTGACTGTGAACAGGGCGACCATGCTTCGACGACAGCTTCTCCTCGCGCCGGCGGCCGCTTTGCTGACCGGATGCGGGCGCACCGATGCGCCGGCGATCGGCGGCCTGGAGCGCGCCTGGCGGGCCAATGCGGCCGCTCGGGAAGGCGGCGTGACCATCTACGCCAACACCGGCGACGCCGAGATCGGGCCTGTGGTCTCGGCCTTCCACGCCGAGCATCCGAAGGTTCGCGTCGACTTCCAGCGTCAGAATTCCGCCGAGCTCTACCAGCGTTATCTGGCCGAGCGGCGCGCGGGCAAACCGTCCGCCGACCTGGTCTGGAGCTCGGCGATGGACTTGCAGATCAAGTTGATCAACGACGGCTATGCCCAGACTTTCGACACCCCGGCCCGGGCGATGCTGCCCCGCTGGACGATCTGGAAGAGCCAAGGCTACGGCGTGACGGCCGAGCCGATCGTCTTGGCCTATGACCGCCGCCGACTGCCCGACGCCCAGGCGCCGCGCAGCCATGCCGCGCTGGGCAAGATGCTGGCCGATGGCGCGCTGAAAGGCTCGGTCGGCCTGTTCGACGTCGGCCGGTCGGGCGTGGGGTTTTTGTACTATTCGCAGGATCGGCTGGCCTGGTCGGAGACCCTGGCCCTGACGCGGGCGATGGGCGCGACGAGGCCGCATCTCTACGAATCGACCGCCACCCTGCTGCAGGCGATCGCCGACCAGCAGATCGTGCTGGGTTACAACGTCGTCGGCTCGTACGCCCTGGAAGCCCAGCGGGCCGATCCGAACATCGGGCTGATCTTCCCCAGCGACTATACCCTGGTGATGTCGCGCATCGCCTTCATCTCCGCCCAAGCCCGCCGGCCCAACGCCGCCAAGCTGTTCCTGGACTTCCTGCTGTCGGTGAAGGGCCAGCGCCTGCTGGCTCAGAGCAACCTTACGCCGGTGCGGCCCGACGTGGCGGGCGGCGCGGGCAGGGCGCCTGCAGCCTCCGCGCGGCCGATCGAAGTCGGCCCTGCCTTGCTGGCCAACCTGGACCAGATGCGACGCCGCCGTCTGGTCGCCGATTGGCGAGAAGCCCTCGGTCCCGACCACATCGATGACTATCGACGCGTCCGCGACAATCTCGTGACAGGTAACCGACCCTAGCCTCCGGATAAGCGGCGGGGAGCCGCGCAATTCAGTCGGCGGGAACGCCGGCCAGGAGGGGGATCTCCGGTGACCAGAATTCAGTCTGTTTTCGTGAGCGTTTCGGCTTTGGCCCTGGTGTTCGGCGCGGGCGAGGCGATGGCCCAGGCCGCGCCGACTGCGGCCGAGCCAGGCGCGGAAGCCACCACGCTCGACGCGGTGATCGTCACGGGCTCAAAAACCCGCCGCCGCGACGCCGACTCGGTCGGCCAGCTGACCAGCATCACCGAGGAGGACCTGCAACGCGCGGCCGTCGCCTCGATCGGCGAACTGCTCCAGAAGCTGCCCAGCGCCGGCGTCAGCTACAATTCCAACGGCACGCAAGGCACCTCGTACGGCGGCAGCTCGATCAGCCTGCGCTATTTGGCCAACACCGACGGCGCGGCCGACCGCACCCTGGTGCTTGTCGACGGCCACCGCTGGGTGGACGGCGTCGGCGCGCGCGGCATTCGCGACTTCGTCGACCTGAACACCGTGCCGATCGGCATGATCGGCAGCATGGAGGTGCTGCAGGACGGCGCCTCGGCCATCTACGGCGCCGACGCCATCGCCGGCGTCGTCAACCTGAAGACCAAGCGCAACCTCGAAGGCTTCAAGGTCGAGAGCAAATACGGCGTCTCCTCGCGCGGCGACGGCGAGTCGTTCAGCCTGCAGACCAACTGGGGCAAGAAGTTCGACCGCGCCTCGGTGTTCGTCTCGCTGAGCTACGTCAATGAGGACCCGGTCGAGACCAAGGATCGCGACATCACCCAGGTGTCGCTGACCGCCGGTCCGAACAACCTCAGCGCCGCCCCGTCCAGCCCGCGCGGCCTCTACATCCTGCCGGGCTTCTCGACGACCGCCGCGCCGCTGACCCAGAACGTCGGCGTGACGGTGGCGACGGGCCTTGGCAGCTATCACCGCGCCACACTGCCGGACGACTACTACAACACCATGGCCCAGGGCTTTTACGCCGTCGGCCCCAGCGAGCGGTACGGCATCTTCGCTCGCGTCGACCAGGAGCTGACCGACCACGTCAAGCTGACCCTGGACGCGATGTGGAACCGTCGCAGCAGCCAGCAGGTGTTCTCGCCGACCAACCTGTCGATCGGCGGCACGTCGGGCACCTATCGCGGCTTCTCGATCGCGGCCAACCAGCAATACAACCCGTTCGGCGTAGGCTTCGCAGCCAACCAGGCCTGGAACATCCAGCTCTTCACCACGCCGGTCGGCTATCGCATCAGCAACCAGCAGGTCGACACCTACCGCGTGTCGGGTGAGCTGGCCGGCGACGCCGACGTCTTCTCGCGCAACTGGAACTGGTCACTGTTCGGCTCGGCCTCGCAGAACCAGATGAAGTTCTCCTCGCCGGGCGGCATCGACCTCGAGCACCTGGCCCTGGGCCTGTCGGCCCCGTCGGTCTGCGCCGCGCAGGCGGGCTGTATCCCGATCAACATCTTCGGCCAGATGACGCCTCAGCAGGCGGCCTACATCAACTCGACGGCCCGCGAGACCAACCTCACCAAGCTCTACGACCTGACCTTCGACGTGAACGGCGAGCTGATGCAGCTGCCGGGCGGGCCGCTGGCCATGGCCTTCGGCTTCGAGTGGCGCAAGAACGTCGGCGAGGACCATCCCGACCCATACGTGAACACCGTCTCGACCGGGACCGGCGCGCTGCCGCTGCCCTCGACCACGGTCACCACCACCAACGTCATGCGCACGCCGACCGCTAACGGCTCGTACGATGTGAAAGAAGCGTTCCTGGAGTTCACCGCGCCGATCCTGGCCGACCTGCCGATGGTCAAGAAGCTCGAGCTGGACGTCGCCACCCGCTATTCCGACTACAACACCGCCGGCTCCAAGCTGACCTCCAAGGTCGGCGTCGGCTATCGCCCCGTCGATGGCGTCCTCTTCAGAGGCACGTGGTCGCAAGGCTTCCGCGCCCCCTCGCTGATCGAGCTCTACACCGGCTCGCGTCAGTCCAACCTCGCGGGCAGCAATACCGACCCCTGCAACGGCGGCGCGGCCGCGCACCCCAACCTTCCAGGCTGCGCG
>JAEXJH010000296.1 GCA_023445955.1 Pseudomonadota bacterium | reverse complement strand
CGCGGGGCAACTGGGCAAGGCCGGCGCGGTCGAGCTGCTCGACCCGGCCGGCGCGGTCGTCGACCAGGCGTCCGTCCCCGCCAACGGACGCTTCCAGGTCTCGGCCGCCGCCCGCGCGCCGGGCCTTGCGCTATTCGACCTGCGCCTGAAGGACGGATCGGAGCACATCGAGATCCCGCTGGAGACCCGCGCCCAGCGACAGCCGCGCGTGCTGGTCCTGGCCGGCGCGCCGAGTGCGGAGACCAAGTACCTGCGCCGCTGGGCGCAGGACGCCGGCATCGATCTGAGCCTCGACATCGACGTCGGCGGCGGGGTCGCGCTGGGCGATCCGCCGACGCCGATCACTCGCGCCGGCCTGGCCGAGGTCGATCTGGTGGCGGTCGACGACCGCCGCTGGGAAAGCCTGTCGCCCGGCGCCCGCACGGCGCTCGTCGGGGCGACGCACGAAGGCCTTGGCCTGCTGCTGCGTCCGACCGGTCCGCTTTCGGCCGCCACGCGTCGTGACTGGACCACCCTCGGCATGGCGACCACGGGCGGCGGCGAGGTCCAGGCTTTCCGCCTGAACGGCGACCTTGAGCTCAGCCGTTACGACCTGGCGCAAGCCGGCCGGGAGGGCGTGCCGATGATCCACGACAAGACCGGCGCGCCCTTGGCCGCCTGGAGCCCGCGTGGTCAGGGCCGCGTGGGCCTCTGGATCGTCGCCGACAGCTACGGCCTCGCCCTGGCTGGCCACGGTGACCGCTATGGCGAGATGTGGAGTGAACTGTTCTCGACCCTGGCCCGACCGACCGAGGGCTCTGGCGCGCATCTGACCGACATCGCTCGCCCCGGCCAGCACGCCACGCTCTGCGGCGTCAGGGGACCGGCCCGCGTCACCGATCCGGACGGCGTTGAGAGCCGACTGATCCAGGGTCCCGCCGGCTGCGCCGCCTACTGGCCGCGCCAAGCCGGCTGGCATCGCGTCTCGGACGGCGGCGTGTTCTACGTCCACCCCGCCGACGCCGCGCCGTCGCTGGCCCAGGCCGCCAACCGCAAGGCGACGCTCGACTTCGTGGCGACCAGCGTCTCCGGCGGCGCCCGCGCCAACCGCAACGCGCCGGGCTCGCCCTGGCCCTGGGCGGCGGGTTTGCTGGTGGTCCTGGGCCTGCTGTGGTGGCTGGAGCGTCGATCGCCGCCCTTGAACGACTAGCGGGCATCGCGTCAAATCGGCTTCCGCGCATCGACGCCCAAGACCGTCGAGCCGTTCAGGGAGCTCAGCATGCCGCATTACGGCGACTATCAGACCGAAATCTATTTCCAGGGCCTGCACGGCGTGCTGCCCAAGTATCCGGTCGACTTCGCCGGTCTCGTGGCCCGCGCCCAGGCGGCGATGTCGCCCTCGACCCTGAAATACGTCCAGGGCGGCTGCGGCGACGAGCACACCCAGGACAGCAACGCCTCGGCCTTCAAGCACTGGGGCCTGATCCCGCGGATGATGGTCGACTGCTCGACGCGCGACCTGTCCATCGACTTGTTCGGCATGAAATTGCCAAGCCCGCTGTTCATGGCCCCGATCGGCGTGACCGGGCTCTGCACCCAGGACGGTCACGGGGATCTGGCCGCCGCCCGCGCCGCCGCCGCGACCGGCGTGCCGATGGTGGTCTCGACCCTGACCAACGACCCGCTGGAGGACGTCGCCGCCGCCATGGGTGACACGCCGGGCATGTTCCAGCTCTACACGCCCAAGGATCCCGAGCTGGCCGCCAGCCTGGTCAGCCGGGCTGAGGCGGCCGGCTACAGGGCCATCGTCATCACCCTGGACACCTGGGTCACCGGCTGGCGGCCGCGCGATCTCAACGACAGCAACTTCCCACAGCTGCGCGGCGCGGTGCTGGCCAACTATTTCTCCGATCCGCGCTTCCGCGCCATGATCGGCGGCAAGGACCCGAAGTCGGATTTGCAGACGGCGATCATGACCTGGGCCGCCACCTTCGGGAAGGTGCTGACCTGGGCCGACCTGCCCTGGCTGCGGTCGCTGACCAAGTTGCCGATCGTGCTGAAGGGGATCTGCCATCCCGACGACGTGCGCCGCGCCAAGGACGAAGGTGTCGACGGGATCTACTGCTCCAACCACGGCGGCCGGCAGGCCAATGGCGGCATCGCAGCCATCGACATGCTGCCCGGCGTGGTCGAGGCGGCGGGCGATACACCGGTAATGTTCGACTCCGGCGTCCGCTCGGGCAGCGATGTCGCGAAAGCCCTGGCGATCGGCGCGACGGCGGTGGGTGTCGGGCGACCGTACTCGTACGGCCTGGCCCTGGGCGGGACCGAGGGCGCGGTGCACGTGCTGCGCTCGATCCTGGCCGAGGCGGACCTGCTGATGGCCGTCGACGGCTTCCCGAGCATCAAGGCCCTTCGTGAAGCAGGCGCGGTGCGGCTGCCGGCATAGCCTCAGGCGTTTTCGGCATTGGCCAGGAAAGGGCGGGACGCGGTGAAATAGGCCATGAAGTCCCTCGCCGCCTCCCTGCTCGCCTTGGCCCTGTGCTGCGTCGCCGCCCCGACCCGCGCCGACGAGGTCGGGACCTTCTTCGTCGGCGGACACTATGTGCGCGAGGGCCAAGCCATGGCCGGCCAGGCGCACGTGCTGTTCATGAAGCCGGCCAAGCCGCTGCATAAGACGCCGCTGGTGTTCATCCCCGGCGCCGGCCAGACCGTCACCAACTTCCTGTCGACGCCGGATGGGCGACCGGGCTGGGCGTCGGCGTTCGTGGACGCCGGCTGGACCGTTTATCTGATGGATCAGCCAGGACGCGGGGCTTCGGGCTACGAAGCGTCGTACGGCGCGGTGAAGCGCCAGACGCCCGAGTTCCTACAAAGGCGCTTCACGGCGACGCAGAACTTCGAGCCCGCGCCCGGGCAGCCGCAAGGATGGCCGCAGGCCAAGCTGCACAGCGGCTTCCCCGGGGCCGGAAAGCCGGGCGATCCTATCTTCGACCAGTTCTACGCCACCCAGGTCGAGAGCGCTGGCGGCGATATCTCGGCGAAACTCGTGGCGGACGCCGGCGCCGCGCTGCTGGACAGGATCGGTCCAGCCATCGTCGTCACTCACTCGCAGTCCGGTGCGTTCGGTTGGGCGATCGGCGAGGCGCGGCCGGCGCTGGTCCAGGCCATCGTCGCGGTCGAGCCCAGTGGCCCGCCGTTCTTTGGCGCGCCGCCGCCGTGGGGCGACTCCGATCCCGACAAGCTGAGCCGCCCCTACGGCCTGACCACGACGCCGCTGGCCTATGCGCCAGCGCTGAGCGCACCCACCGATTTGGGCCGGGTCCAGGAGGCGGCGCCGGAGAAGCCCGACCTCGTCCGCTGCTGGCTGCAGCCCGAGCCGGCGCGCAGGCTGGTCAACCTGTCGCGTTTCCCGGTCTTCGTGCTGGTGTCGGAGGCCTCGTATCACGCGGGCTATGACCACTGCACGGTGCGCTACCTGCGCCAGGCGGGCGTGGCGACCGACTTCACGCGGCTGGAGGACGTCGGCCTGCACGGCGACGGCCACATGGTGATGATCGAGAAGCACTCGAGCCAGATCGCCAAGCTGATCCAGGACTGGCTGAAGACCAAGAAGCTGGACTAGGGCTCGGCGGTGCGGATCCCCGCCGGTCCGGCCGGCATGGCGATGGAGCCCTTGGCCTTCAGGCGCTTGCCGTCGAAGCCGAACACGTCGAGGCGCTGCTCGACCGCGCACTGGACCAGCAGGGTCTTGCCGTCCTTGGACCAGGCGATCCCCTGCCCCCAGGCGCCGGTGCGAGCCTCGGTGACCTTCACCAACTTGCCCGGCTCATCGATGCGCCAGATCTGAATAAGCCCGGTCTTCGAATAGCGCGGCGACTTGGCGCTGGCGTTGGAGCCATCATTGACATTGACCGCCACGAAGCGGCCGTTCGGCGACATCTTCAGCCCCTCGGGCGTCAGGCCGACCGCCACCACGTCGACGACGCGCGGGAAGGCTTCGGAGGTCAGGTCGATCAGGCTGACCGTGTCCATGTCCTTGCCGCCGCCGCCGATGTTGCCGACCACGGCGAAGCGGCGCGGGCCGACGGTGTCGATCTGGTAGGGACGCAGGCCCGGCGCCAAGGTCTTGGGCTCGACGGTCACGGTCGTCCCGTCGATGCGCAGCACCGAGATCTTGTGGTCGCCATCGCGGGTGACCAGGGCGCGGCGGCCGCCGTCGAAGAAGATCGGTTCGGCCGGGGCGGACTTCTCGTCGCCGATGCGGACCGCGCCGGCGGCGCGAACCTCCAGACCCGCGATGGTGAAGATCGAGACCGTGCCCTCGGCGCGGTTGGCCACCAAAGCCAGCTTGCCGTCAGGGCTGATCGAGACACCCGAGGCGCCCTGCCCGGCGCTTAGCGTGGCGACCACGCGGGGCGGACCGTTCTTCAGGGCGATGACCGTGACCTTGTCGTCGGGCGCCTGACCGCCGGGACCGGTGGCCGAGAGCTTGCGTGCAGCGGTGACGAGCGCAATCGACTCGTCCGGCGCCACGGCGACGCTGGCCGGTGGGCCGATGACGCTGGTCGGCGCAGCGACGGAACCCAGAAGTCTGGGCGGCGACGCGCCAAGATCGATCAGCGTCACGACGTCCGGCAGGGGCTTGGCCGGAACGACCTGTTCGCCGTCCGCCAGCACCTGCTTGCCGTCATTGGCCGACACCGCGATCTGGGCCCGCCCTCCGCAAGGCAGGGCCAGAAGACCGATGGCGACCACGCCGCCCAGAACTCGATTACGCATCGCCGCACCGCTCGCAAATGTCGCCAGGCGCGCGGACGCCGGGAGGAGTGTTGGCG
>JAEXJH010000295.1 GCA_023445955.1 Pseudomonadota bacterium | reverse complement strand
CGCCAGTAGACGAGGTTATGCCGCGAGCGGGCGGCCGCGCCGCGGGCGTGGTTGGACACCTCGTAGGCGTCGAAGCCGGCGGCCTCCAGCACCTCCTGGGTGGTCTCGAACAGGGTGGCGGCCAGGTCCTCGTCGGGCACGACCAGGGTCCCGCGCCCGACCGCGCGGTCGAAGGCGGTGCCGTGCTCGATGGTCAGCTGGTAGGGTGAGACGTGCTCGGGACCCAGGGCGATGGCCTCGGAAAGCTCGGCGCGCCAGGCGGCGTCGGTCTGACCCGGGCGGGCGTAGATCAAGTCGATCGACAAGCGCGGAAAGGCCTTGGTCGCCGCCGCGATCGCCCGCCGCGCCGCGCCGGCGTCGTGATTGCGGCCCAGCGCTTTCAGCGATTCATCGTCCAGCGCCTGGACGCCGAGCGACAGCCTCTGCACCCCGGCGTCGGCCAGGGCGGCGAAGCGGTCGGCCTCGGCGTCGGTCGGATTGGCCTCCAGGCTGATCTCCAGGTCGGCGACCGGCGACCACAGACGCCTCGCCGTGTCGATCACGCGGGCGACCTGGACAGGGTCCATCAGCGAAGGCGTGCCGCCGCCGAAGAAGATCGAGAGCAGCTGGCGCTCGCCGGTCAGCGCCCGTTGCGCTTCCAGATCGGCGACGATGGCGTCGGCCAGGTCCGCCTGCTCCTGCGTCTTGCCCCGGTCACGGACGACGTTGAAGTCGCAATAGGGGCAGATGCGCGCGCAGTACGGCCAGTGGACGTATATCCCGAGGGGATCAGTCAAACAGCGCAGCCTTCAGCTTGGCGAAGGCGCGGGCGCGGTGGCTCAGGGCGTCCTTGGCGGCCGGCTCCATCTCGCCGAAGGTCAGGCTCTCGCCCTCGGGCAGGAAGATCGGGTCATAGCCAAAGCCGCGCGTCCCGCGGCCCGGGAACACGAGGGTCCCGTCGATGCGGCCCTCGACCACCATGGCCGGGCCGTTGGGCCAGGCCACGGCCAGCGCCGAGGTGAACCAGGCCGAGCGGTCGTCAGAACCGGTCTCCTCCAGGCGCTCCTCGACCTTGGCCATGGCCATCGGGAAATCCTTCGACGGGCCGGCCCAGCGGGCCGAGAAGATCCCCGGCGCGCCGTTCAGCGCCTTGACCGACAGGCCGCTGTCGTCGGCGATGGCCGGCAGGCCCGAGAGGTCGGCGGCGTGGCGGGCCTTCAAGAGGGCGTTGCCGACGAAGGTGCTCTCGGTCTCGTCCGGCTCGGGCAGGCCCAGCTGGCCGGCGGTGACGATCTCGAAGCGCCCGTCCAGCAGGGCGGTGATCTCGGGAACCTTGCCGGGGTTGTGGGTTGCGGCCAGGAGCTTGGAGCCCTTTTCAAGCGTCAGCGGCATCCGGCGTCTCTCCCTGAAAAACTGTCTTGCGGCTCCTTTAACGCGGCTTCTCGCGTTTGGCGCGGAGGATCGGCTCGGGACGGGTGTGACCTTGCGGCAACGCCCTTGGGCCGTCTTGCATCATTACCAGAGTTTAATATCGTTTCTCGATAAACAAGATTGGCGGAACCGGAATCGGGCCTTATCTGTTGAGCCTGTGGATAGAGGCCGAATGGCTCGACCCCGTCCACGTCTCTCAAACTGGAAAACAAGATGTCCGCCGCCCGCCTGTTCAGCATCGCCGACAAGGTTCTCATGACCGTCATCACCGCCGCGCTCATCGTGGCCGTGCCGGTGTCGGCCGTGGCCTTCGTGGTGCAGACGCTCTAAGGCGCGGCCAAGGATCTCTGGGGTTTTCCAGGGCCAGAGGCTGGATTTTTGACGCCCGCCGCGACGCGGGGCAATTTGCTTAGCGTCGCTGTCGGGGGGATGCAGCCATGCGCGCCTTGGGCCCAGGCTCCGTATCGAGTTTTCTGAAGATCATCCTCGACGTCATCTACGTCGGGCTGTGGATCTTTGTCAGCCTGTTGTCGCTGTTCACGCTGGTCGCCCTGCTGTTCAGCTTCAATCCCGAACTGCTCGCCTCGATGTTGCCGATCAGCGACGCTGTCGAGGCCATCAGCCGCGACGGGCCGCTGTTCGCCGGCGCCCTGGCTGCCTGGGCGCTGCTGCTGGGCGGCTGGATGGTCATCGTCGAGCGCCTGCGCAAGATCTTCGCCACCCTGACCGCCGGCGACCCCTTCCATCCCGACAACGTGGTGCGCCTGCGCCTGATCGGCCTGGTCCTGGCCGGCCTCGAGGTCGGGCGCTACGTCTTCTCGGGCATGGCCCGCTGGCTGGCCCCCAAGGCCAAGGTCATCGACGACAGCTTCACCCTGACCGCCTGGTTCTCGGTGTTGGTCGTCTTCGTCCTGGCCGAAGTGTTCCGGGAGGGCGCCCGCCTTCGCCGCGAAGCCGAACTCACGATCTGATCCGGAGCGACGAACGCATGCCCGTCCGCGTGAACCTCGACCGTGTGCTGCTGGATCGCCGCATGTCGCTGACCGAGCTTTCCGACCGCGTGGGCGTGACGATCGCCAACCTCTCGATCCTCAAGACCGGCAAGGCCCGCGCCGTGCGGTTCTCGACCCTGGACGCCCTGTGCCGCGAGCTGCAATGCCAGCCCGGCGACCTGCTGACCTTCGAATACGGTCCGGCTGACGCTCACGACGAGGACGAAGACGAGGGCTAGTGGCCTCGCGGGACGAAACCGTCGCGGGGGCGAGGCGTTTCAAGGGATGAGGCGGGGGCGCCTCGACATCCCAAGGAAACGCCATTGTCTTTCACTCGCCTGATCTTCGCCTCTGCTGTCACGGTCGGCGCTTTGGCCGCCACCGCGCCAGCCCTAGCCTCCAGCCCCGCCGCCTGGGCCGAGTTCAATCAGCGCGTCACTCGCAGCTGCCTGGCCGCCGCCGGCTATCGCAACGCCCGCCCGTCGCCGATCATCGGCTTCGACAATCGCGTCGGTAAGGTCGCGGTGCTGATCTCCGACACGTCGCGCGGCTCCAACAACGCCAAGCTCTGCCTGTACGACAAGGTCAAGCGCAGGGCCTATATCGACAGCGCCGACGGCTGGGTCGCCCCGCCGCAGCCGCGCTAGGCCCGTTGAACGGAAGGGGCCGCTAGACGGCGCGCCCCTTACCGTCCTCGCGCCATTTCAGGATCATCTGGCGGTCGCGGAATTCGAACGCGTCCAGGCGCTTGAGGAAGCTCATCCCCAGCAGCGAGCCGTTCATCGGCGCCTTGTTGACCATCACCCGGAAGCCGTCGAGCTTGATCGAGCCGATCGCCAGGCTGGTGGCGTCGTAGGCGGCGCTGTAGCCCTTGCCGTTGGCGGTCTCGACCTCATAGCCGTAGTTCAGGGTGTCGACCGGAATGCCCAGGCGGCGCGCGTCGTCCTGGCTGAGCACCGTCTCGGTGGCCCCGGTGTCGACCATGAACCGCACGCGCTGGCCGTTGACCTGGCCGTCGACGACGTAGTGGCCGCCCTCGCCCTGGGGCACGACGAGCGTGCGCTCGCCCACCTCCACCGGCGTACCGACATTGAAGGCCATCTGCACGCGGCGCGGGACCTCGGCCAGCTCGCTGCGATAGGCGTAGCCCAGGGCCAGGACGGCGATGATCCCGCTCCAGAGGGCGACATATTTCAGGTGCTGGCCGATCGAACCCTGCAGGCCGCGCAGCAACGCCGTCGAGACCAGCACCACGACGCCGATCTGGTAGACGAGGTCGGCCTTGTCGTCGCCGGTCTGGATCGCTTCCGGAAAGGCGCGGTTCAGCGCGAACGCCAGGACCCCGAGGCCGGCCAGCAGGCCCAGCCACAGCCAGAGCCGGTGACGCGGAACCGCCGGCCGCGTCGGCTTGACCGGCTGTGGCGGCGCATCAGGCTGATCCCAGGGACCGGGCATTAGTTCAGGCGTCGCTTCTTCAGCAGGCTGGCGCGGTCCATCGAGCGGATCTCGACCTCGAAGGTGTCGCCCTCGCGCAGGACCTTCAGCGGCACGCTGACGCCGGCGTCGCCCAGGCTCCACAGCGACTCGTAGAACTCGGACAGGGTCGAGACCGGCATGCCGTCGACGGCCAGGATCAGGTCGCCGGCCTTCAGCTCGGCGCGAGCGGCCGGACCCTTGGGCGAGATGCCGACGATGATGATGTGGTTCTCCATCTCCTGGGCGAAGACGCCCAGCCACGGCCGCGGCGGATGGGGGCTGCGGCCGCGGGCCAGCTCGTCCAGGATCGGCGGCAGCAGCTCGGCGGGCACGAACATGTTGATCGGACGGGCCTGATCGTTCTGGTCGCGGCCTTCCAGGGTCAGCGAGCCCAGGCCCACCAGGTCGCCCTTGGGGCCGATCAGGGCCGCGCCGCTCCAGTGCGGGTGGGCCGGACCGGTGATGATGGCGTCGTCCAGCAGGTACTCCCAGTAGCCGGCGAACGGCATCCGGGCCAGGACCGTGCCGGCCACGGCGTGGGCGCGACCGCCTGCGCCGGCGGCGATGATCGGCGCGCCAGCGTCCAGGTCGCGGGCCGAGCCGATGGTCATGACCGGCAAGTCCAGGGGCTCAAGCGCCTGGACGAGGCCCAGGCCCGAGCGGACGTCCAGGCCCAGCACGTGGGCGGGCACGCGGCGTCCGTCGTTGCGAGTGAGGATGACCTCCTCGGCCTCGGTGATCAGATAGGCCATGGTCAGGACGAGGCCGCCGGGGCCGACGACCACGCCGTTGCCGACGCGCTCGGTCCCCAGGATGTCGGCCGTGTAGGCGTCGGGCGGCACGGTGGCTTCCAGCGCGACCATCGAGGCCAGCGCCTGGTCCAGGTCAAAGCGATAGGCCTCCGCCGAGGGGCGCAGGCGGGCTTCGACTTCATGGCCTTCGAACGGGGTGGTCACGCGAGACTCCTAGATCCTTACGATTGGAATCTGGGACCGATACCCCGTCCGGGCAAGTGCGGCCCGAACGTGATGGCGCAGCCACCACGTTCTTCTTGCAAAAAGAAGCCGGGTTAGCCGCCGATCGCCGCGCGTTGCATGGCGAACAGCTCGTTGATGCCCTTTTCGGCCAGGCCGAACAGCGTCTCGAACTCGGCGCGGGTGAAGCCGCGCTTTTCGCCGGTGGCCTGGATCTCGACGATGTCGCCGCCGCCCGTCAGGACGAAGTTGCTGTCGGCCTCGGCGTTGCTGTCTTCCTCGTAGTCGAGGTCGAGCACCGGCACGTTGTTGAACACGCCGCACGACACGGCCGCCACCTGACCCAGGATCGGGTCGGTCTTCAGCACGCCTTCGTCCAGCAGGTACTGGGTGGCCAGGCGCAGGGCGACCCAGGCGCCGGTGATGGCGGCGGTGCGGGTGCCGCCGTCGGCTTGGACGACGTCGCAGTCCAGGGTGATCTGGCGCTCGCCCAGGGCCTTCAGGTCGACCACGGCCCGCAGGGAGCGGCCGATCAGGCGCTGGATTTCCTGAGTGCGGCCGGTCTGCTTGCCGGCGGCGGCCTCGCGGCGGCCGCGGCTGTGGGTGGCGCGGGGCAGCATGCCGTACTCGGCGGTGACCCAGCCGGCGCCCTTGTTGCGCATCCAGCCCGGGACGTTTTCCTCGACCGTGGCGGTGACCAGCACCTTGGTGTGGCCAAAGCCGATCAGGCACGAGCCCTCGGCGTAGCGGTTGACGCCGGTTTCCAGCGTGACGGCGCGCAGCTGGTCGGGGGCGCGTTCGGACGGACGCATGGGAAACTCCGGGCTTTGAATGTGTGTGTGTGGCCGCTTATCCTATTGCGAGCCGCACTTGAAAGAGGCCGCCGCCTTTTGTCCGCCGACCGGGACCCAAACGACACGCCCCTGATGGTCTTTTAGAGCATGACGCACCTTTTCCCGGGACCCATCGTCCGCACGCCGGGCCTGACCGAGCTGGACGGGCGCGCCCGCGACATCTTCCGTCGCGTCGTCGAGTCGTACCTGGAGACCGGCGAGCCGGTCGGCTCGCGCACCATCTCCCGGGGCGGGCTAGCGCTATCGCCGGCCTCGATCCGCAACACCATGCAGGACCTGGCGCAGCTGGGCCTGCTGGACGCGCCGCACACCAGCGCCGGGCGGATGCCGACACACGCGGGCCTGCGGATGTTCGTCGACGGCCTGCTGGAGGTCGGCGACGTGGCCGAAGAGGACAAACGCGCCATCGAGGCGCGCCTGGCCGTCAAGGGCCGCTCGTTCGAGGAGGCCCTGGCCGAGGCTAGCTCCGTGCTCTCTGGCCTGGCCGGCGGCGCGGGCATCGTCGTCACCCCGGTCCGCGAGGGTGGGGTCAAGCACGTGGAGTTCGTGCCGCTCGGCGGCGGCCAGGTGTTGGCGGTCATGGTGTTCGAGGACGGCCAGGTCGAGAACCGCCTGATGCGCCAGGCGCCCGGTGTCACGCCCTCGGCGCTGCAGGAGGCCGGCAACTTCCTCAACGCCCGCCTGCGCGGCCGCACCCTGACCGAGGCGCGGGGCGAGATGAACGTCGAGCTGGACACCGCCCGCCGGCAGCTGGACGAGACCGCCGCCCGCCTGGTCGAGGACGGCCTGGCCGCCTGGAGCGGCGGCGAGGGCGACGCCCGCTCGCTGATCGTGCGGGGACAGGCCAATCTGCTGGCCGACGCGCGGGCGCGCGAGGACATCGACCGCGTGCGCCAGCTGTTCGACGACCTGGAGCAGAAGGGCCAGCTGATCGGCCTTCTGGACGACGTCCGTGACGCCGAGGGCGTGCGCATCTATATCGGGGCCGAAACGCGCCTGTTTTCGCTTTCGGGTTCCTCGGTGATCGCGGCGCCCTATATGACGGGCCGACAGAAGGTGCTGGGCGCGATCGGCGTGATCGGTCCGGCGCGATTGAACTACGCCCGTGTCATTCCGTTGGTGGACTATACCGCCCGGGTGCTCGGCCGGATGATGGATGGATAAGGAACTACGAGATGACCGACGAGCAAACGCCGGCTGAAGACGTCGCCTTCGAGGCTGACGACGCCGCGCAGGAAATCGAGGCGCTGAAGCTGGAAGTGGCCGCTCTGAAGGAGCAGGCCCTGCGCTACGCCGCCGAGGCCGAGAACACCAAGCGCCGCGCCGAGCGCGAGATGAACGACGCGCGCGCCTACGCGATCCAGAAGTTTGGCCGCGACCTGCTGGGCGTCGCCGACAACCTGTCGCGCGCCACGGCCCACAGCCCCAAGGACTCGACCGACGCGGCGGTGAAGAACTTTATCATCGGCGTCGAGATGACCGAGAAGGAGCTGCAGGGCGCCTTCGAGCGCAATGGTCTCAAGCAGATCGCCCCGGCCAAGGGCGACAAGTTCGACCCGCACCTGCACCAGGCGGTGATGGAGCAGCCGGCCACCGACGTTGCCGCCGGCGGCGTCATTACCGTGCTGCAGGCCGGTTACGAGCTGATGGGCCGCCTGGTCCGTCCGGCCATGGTCGCCGTGGCGGCCAAGGGCTCGACCGGGCCGTCGACGGGTGAGCCGTCGGGCGGCGCCGCCAACCCGTACGCCGGCGCTGGCGCGGATGGTGAAGGTTCGGGCGGCTCGTTCGACACGAAAGCCTGACTTTAGGGCTTCGGGGCGCGGAAATGACCGCCGCGCCCCCTTCCCCCGTTCGCGCATTGCGATAATGTCGGCGGTCCATTCTCAACGGGGGTAGCGGTCGATTCCATCGGCCGACCGCGCGATCTGGACCGACTATGAAGCTTACCATCGAACGGGCGGCGCTCCTGAAGGCGCTGGGTCACGTGCAGAGCGTCGTCGAGCGCCGCAACACCATCCCGATCCTGTCGAACATCCTGCTGTCCGCCGAAGGCGATCGCCTGGCCTTCTCGGCCACCGACCTGGACATGGAGATCATCGACGAGGGCTTCGCCCAGATCGACGTTCCCGGCCAGATCACCGCGCCGGCCCACACCCTCTATGAAATCGTCCGCAAGCTGCCCGACGGCGCCGATGTTTCGTTGAGCTTCAGCGGCGATGACCCGCGCCTGGTGATCCAGGCCGGCCGCTCGCGCTTCAACCTGCCGGTGCTGCCGGCCGGCGACTTCCCGGTGATGAGCAGCGACGGCCTGTCGGGCCGCATCGCGGTCGACACCAACGAGCTGATGCGCCTGATCGACAAGACGCGCTTCGCCATCTCGACCGAAGAGACCCGCTACTACCTGAACGGCCTCTACGTCCACACGGTCAACGAGGGCGGCGAAGTGAAGCTGCGCGCCGTGGCCACCGACGGCCACCGCCTGGCCCTGGCCGAGATGCCGGCGCCGGAAGGCGCGGCCGGCCTGCCGGGCGTGATCGTGCCGCGCAAGACCATCGCCGAGGCTCGCCGCCTGATGGAATCGGCCGGCGAGACGGTCGACCTGCAGGTTTCGCCCCAGAAGGTGCGCTTCGAATTCGGCGCGGCCGCCCTGACCTCCAAGGTCATCGACGGCGCCTTCCCGGACTATCTGCGCGTCATTCCGCGCGACAACGCCAAGATCCTGACCCTGGACAACGACCTGTTCGCCAAGGCCGTCGACCGCGTCGCCACCATCTCGGCCGAGAAGAGCCGCTCGGTGAAGCTGGCCATCGAGCCGGGCCGCATCACCCTGACTGTCCGCAACATGGAAGCCGGCCAGGCCGTCGAAGAGGTCGAGGTCGACTACGACGGCGAGCCCTTCGAGATCGGCTTCAACGCTCGCTATCTGCTGGACGTCTGCGGCCAGATCGCCGGCCCGCAGGCCGAGTTCCGCTTCGCCGACCCGGCCAGCCCGACCCTGGTGGTCGATCCGGTCGATCCGGGCGTGAAGTACGTGCTGATGCCGCTGCGGGTTTGATCCGCATCTGAAGATAGAGAGACGGGCGCCCTGGGCGCCCGTTTTGCTTTTGGGGGTTCCGCCATGCGTCGTCGCACCTTCCTCGCCGCCTTGCCGGCCTTGGCCGCAACGCCGGCGCTTGCCCAGTCGCAGCTGATTGCGGGTCCCAACCCCAACCTGAAGCGTCCGGACGTCCATGGCGGCGACCGGGTGGATGGCGCGACTTGGGCCTCGCGCTCGGCGGCGTGGGGGATCCACGGCGCGGCCGCCACGGCCCATCCGCTGGCCACCCAGGCGGCGATCGACATGCTGCGCAAGGGCGGTTCGGCCGCTGACGCCGCCATCGCCGCCAATGCGGTGCTGGGTCTGGTCGAACCGGTCTCGTGCGGGGTCGGCGGCGACTGCTACGTGATGCTGTGGGATCCGAAGACCAAACAGGTCATGGGCCTGAACGGCTCGGGCCGTTCGCCCAAGGCCCTGACCCTGGAGACCGTCCGGGCGCGGGCCAGGAACGGCAAGATCCCCTCTTACGGCGCGGTCAGCGTCAGCGTGCCGGGCGCCGTCGACGCCTGGCGCGAGATGCACGCGCGCTACGGCAAGCTGAAGTGGGCCGATCTGTTCACCCCCGCCATCGGCCACGCCGAGGAAGGTCACCCGGTCACCCAGAACGTCGCCTACTACCTGGCGGCCAGCTATCGCCGCTTCACCAATCCGGCCTCGAACATCGAGGAGGTCGAGAACTTCAAGGCCGTCTGGGCGCCGACCGGCAAGACCCCGGTCGAGGGCGAGGTGTTCAAGAACCCGCGCCTGGCCAGGACCTACCGGATGATCGCCGAGGGCGGCGGCCGGGCCTTCTACGAGGGCGAGATCGCCGCGACCATCGAGGCCTATTTCAAGCGCATCGGCGGCTGGATGACCAAGGCGGATCTCGCCACCAACCGCGCCGTCTGGACCAAGGTCCACAAGAGCCCCTATCGCGGGGTCGAGGTCTGCGCCCTGGGCGACAACACCCAAGGTCTTGCGACCCTGCAGCTGCTGAACATCCTGGAGCAGTTCGACGTCAAGGCGATGGGCTTCCAATCGGCCCAGGCCATCCACCACGCGGTCGAGGCCAAGCGCCTGGCCTATGAGGACCGCGCCCGCTTCTACGCCGACCAGGACTTCTACAAGTCGCCGATCGACTGGCTGATCTCCAAGGATTATGCGGCCCAGCGCGCCAAGCTGATCCGGCCCGACAAGATCCTGACTCCCGCCTATCCGGGCCAGGCCCCAAGCAAGGGCGACACCACCTATTTCACCACGGCCGACAAGGACGGGATGATGGTCTCGATCATCCAGTCGAACTATCGCGGCATGGGCTCGGGCCTGTCGCCGGACGGCCTGGGCTTCATGTTCCAGGATCGGGGCGAGCTCTTCGCCCTGACCGACGGCCACCCCAACATCTACACGCCGGGCAAGCGGCCGTTCCAGACGATCATTCCGGGCTTCGCTTTGCGCGAAGGCCAGCCTTGGCTGTCGTTCGGGGTGATGGGCGGCGACATGCAGCCCCAGGGCCAGGCCCAGATCATCAGCAACATGGTCGACTTCGGCCTGGGTGTTCAGGAGGCCGGCGACGCGCCGCGCTGGCATCACGGCGGCTCGCCCGAGCCGACGGGGATCGCGGCCGAGGACATCACCGTGCTGGACCTGGAAAGCGGCGTGCCGGTCGAAACCCGCAAGGCGCTGGAGACGATCGGCTGGACCTTGAAGACCGATCCAGGTGGCTATGGCGGCTATCAGGCCATCGAGCGTTGGCCAGGCCGCTACGCCGCCGCCACCGAGATGCGCAAGGATGGCGTCGCGCTGGGCTATTGAGCCGCCAGGCATTGCGGTGACGGTTGCGGCGCGCCAAGGTTGCCGTCCTAGCTGGATCGGAGCCCGCCACGTGACGTCTCGCCTGCCTGTCCTCGCCGCTATCCTCGCCCTCTCGGCCTCGTCGCTGGCCCTGGCCCAGACCGCGGCGGTCGAGCGCCGCGAGATCGGCAACCAGATCCTGGAGAACGTGCCGGTCGCGCCGGCCTCGATCCGCGAGGGCCTGGCCAAGTACCAGAACGCCCGCTCGGCCGGCTTCGCCGACTGGGCGCCGGGCGGCGGCATCCTGATCTCGACCCGCTTCGCCAACACCGCCCAGCTGCACGTCGTGGCCGCGCCGGGCGCCGACCGCAGCCAGATCACCTTCTATGACGAGCCCGTCGGCGGCGCCCGGGTGCTGCCCAACGGCCAGATCCTGTTCTCGAAGGACACCGGCGGCGACGAGTGGTTCCAGCTCTTCCTGCGCGACCCTGACGGCAAGACCGTTCAATTGACCGAGACCGGCACGCGCAACCAGTCGCCGACCTTCTCCAAGGATGGTTCGGTCCTGGTCTGGGCGCGGGGCATGAAGGGCTCGGCCGACTACGACGTGCTGATGCGCGATGCGTCCGGCGCGACCAAGGTGATCTACAAGGGCCAGGGCCAGGTCTCGCCAGTGGCCGTGTCGCCGGATGGCAAGACGGTGCTGCTGGGCCGCTACTTCTCGGCGGCCGAGAGCAAGCGCTGGCTGTTGGACATCGCCAGCGGCAGGCTGACCGAGCTGAACCCGACCAAGACCAAGATCGCCTACGAAGGTGGGGTCTTCACGCCCGACGGCAAGAGCGTGCTGATGCTGTCGGACGAGGGCTCGGACTTCGCGCGGCTGGTGCAGTTCGACCTCGCCACCGGCGCCAAGGTCAATGTCTCCGGCGAGCGATCGTGGGACGTCGAGGATTTCGCCCTGTCTGACGATGGTCGCATCCTGGCCTATGTCGTCAACGAGGACGGCTATTCCAAGCTGGTCGTGCAGGACTTCCGCACCCGCCGGGCGCTGCCGCAGCCGACGCTGCCGGCCGGCGTGGTCTCGGGGATCGAATTCTCGCCGGATGGCGCGAAGCTGGGCTTCAGCCTGGCCACGCCGACCGCCGCTAGCGACGCCTGGAGCTGGGGCGTGGTCGACGGCAAGCTGGAACGCTGGACGGCCTCGGAGCTGGGCGGCCTCGATCCCAAGGCGCTCGCGACGCCGGAACTGGTCCGCTACCCCTCATTCGACAAGCGCTCGATCCCGGCCTTCGTCTACAAGCCCAAGCTTGCGGCGGGTCAGAAGGCGCCGGTGATCATCGACATCCACGGCGGGCCGGAAGGCCAATCGCGGCCGACCTTCAACACCTTCTACCAACACACGGTCGCCGAGCTGGGCGCGGCGGTGATCGTCACCAACGTTCGGGGCTCAACCGGCTACGGCAAGACCTACCTGAACCTCGACAACGCCGAGAAGCGCGAGGACTCGGTCAAGGACATCGGCGCGCTGCTGGATTGGATCAAGACCCAGCCCGACCTCGACGCCAGCCGCGTGGTGGTCAATGGCGGCTCGTACGGCGGCTACATGTCGCTGGCGGTCATGACCCACTATTCGGACCGCATGGCGGGTGGCATCGAGCTGTTCGGCATCTCCAACTTCGTGTCGTTCCTGCAGAACACCGAAGCCTACCGCCGCGACCTGCGCCGGGCTGAATACGGGGATGAGCGCGATCCGAAGATGCTCAAGGCCTTCGAGACGATCTCGCCGATGAACAACGTCTCTAAGATCACCAAGCCGATGCTGGTCATGCAGGGCTGGAACGACCCGCGCGTGCCCAAGTCGGAGTCCGACCAGGTCGTCGCCAAGCTGCGCGAGAAGGGGATCGAGACCTGGTACGTCCAGTTCAAGGACGAGGGCCACGGCTTCCGCAAGAAGCTCAATGTCGACCGTCGCCGCGAGGTCGAGACCCAGTTCCTGCAGAAGATCCTGGGCCTGCCGCCTGCGAAATGAGGGCTGACGTCAGGGCCGCGTTGCCGCCATGGGCGACCCATGCCAACGTCCGTTTCACAAGAAAATGGGAGGTGGCCCATGGCCAAGGTGAACTATCTGACGGTCGGCTCGAACGACCTTGAGAAGGCCAAGGCCTTCTATGACGGGCTGCTGGGCGCGATCGGCATGAAGCCCTTGTTCGAGCACCCGTCGGGCGGGCGTCTGTATCGCGGCGACGGCTACATGTTCGGCGTGCTGGGTCCGTACGACGGCAATCCGGCCTGCATCGGCAACGGCATGATGGGGGGCTTCGCCTTCGACACGGTCGAGGAGGTTGACGCCTTCCACGCCAAGGCCATCGAGCTGGGCGCTAGCGACGAAGGCCAGCCGGGCGCGCGGATGCCCAAGGCCTATTTCGCCTATTTCCGCGATCTCGATGGCAACAAGCTCTGCGGCTACAAGCTGGGCTAAGCACGTCAGTAGCATCGGCCGGCGACACCGCTTAAGAACGCGCCATGGCGTCGGCCGCACTGCTTTCCCTGACCCTGACGGACTTCCGCTCGTACGAGCGCGCCCGCCTCGAGACCGAGGGGCGTAGCGTCTACCTGTTCGGGGCCAACGGGGCGGGCAAGACCAATCTTCTCGAAGCGATCAGCCTGCTGACCCCCGGCAAGGGCCTGCGCGGGTCCAGCATGGCCGAGGTCGGCCGCAGGCTGCCCGGTGAGGCGGTCGGCCGGGCCTGGGCCGTGGCCGCCGAGGTCGAGAGCGGCGAGGATGCGCCGATCCGCATCGGCACAGGCGTCGAGCAGGGCGGGGCCGCCCGCCGCACCGTTCGGTTGGAGGGCGAGACCGTGCCCCCCGGCCGCCTGGCCGACCACGTCCGGCCGATCTGGCTGACGCCCGCCCAGGATCGCCTGTTCCTCGAAGCCGCTTCGGAGCGTCGCCGCTTCTTCGACCGCCTGGTCTTCGCCGGCGAGCCCAGCCACGCGGCCAACGCCAACGCCTATGACAAGGCCCAGCGCGAGCGCATGCGCCTGCTAACCGACGCCGCCGACGGCGGGACCGCGCCCGACGCCACCTGGCTGAACGCCCTGGAGG
>JAEXJH010000294.1 GCA_023445955.1 Pseudomonadota bacterium | reverse complement strand
GGATCGGCCAGGGCGGTGGCGATGTCGGGAACCACGCTTGCGCCCGGATGGTCGGCGGCGACTTGATCCGTCCGTGAGGTGACCACGGTCTTCAGCGTCAGGCCCGGCGTGGCGGCGATCAGCGGGGCGTGGAACACCTTGCCCGCCATGCCATAGCCCAGCAGGGCGACGTTGAGGGTCTTGGTCATGGACGGGCTCCGGCGGCGAAGCTCGGGACCCTAGTTGTTCGATGAACCATGGTCACGACGAAGGGTGAAAAATGGGCTCGGCTTTTGCTCGACCCAGCGCCGCTTCGACGGCAGATTGCGCCCGTTCGCCCTCTAGGAGACTCGCAGATGAAGACCCGCGCCGCCGTCGCTTTCGCCGCCAAGCAGCCGCTGGAGATCGTCGAGGTCGACCTGGAAGGGCCGAAGTACGGCGAGGTGATGGTCGAGATCAAGGCGACCGGCGTCTGCCACACCGACGCCTACACGCTGGACGGCCTGGACAGCGAAGGCATCTTCCCGTCGATCCTGGGCCACGAGGGCGCGGGCGTGGTGGTCGAGATCGGCCCGGGCGTCACGTCGGTGGCCGTCGGCGATCACGTGATCCCGCTCTACACGCCCGAATGCCGCCAGTGCAAAAGCTGCCTCAGCGGCAAGACCAACCTCTGCACGGCCATCCGCGCCACCCAGGGCAAGGGCCTGATGCCGGACGGCACCAGCCGCTTCTCGTACAAGGGCCAGGCCATCGCCCACTACATGGGCTGCTCGACCTTCTCGAACTACACGGTGCTGCCCGAGATCGCGGTGGCCAAGATCCGTCGCGACGCGCCGTTCAAGACCGCCTGCTATTGCGGCTGCGGCGTGACCACGGGCGTGGGCGCGGTGACCAACACCGCCAAGGTCGAGCCGGGCGCCAACGCCATCGTCTTCGGCCTGGGCGGCATCGGCCTGAACGTCATCCAGGGCCTGAAGCTGGTCGGCGCCAACATGATCGTCGGCGTCGATCTGAACCCGGATCGCGAAGAGTGGGGCCGCAAGTTCGGCATGACCCACTTCGTCAACCCGAAGACCATCGACGGCGACCTGGTTCAGCACCTGGTGGCCCTGACCGACGGCGGCGCGGACTACACCTTCGACGCCACCGGCAACACCACGGTCATGCGCCAGGCGCTGGAAGCCTGCCATCGCGGCTGGGGCGAGAGCATCATCCTCGGCGTGGCCGAGGCGGGGAAGGAGATCTCGACCCGTCCGTTCCAGCTGGTCACTGGCCGGGTCTGGAAGGGCACGGCCTTCGGCGGCGCCCGCGGCCGCACCGACACGCCAAAGATCGTTGACTGGTACATGGACGGCAAGATCCAGATCGACCCGATGATCACCCACGTTCTGCCGCTGGAAGACATCAACAAGGCCTTCGACCTGATGCATGCCGGCGAGAGCATCCGCACCGTGGTGACGTTCTAGTGGCCGTCGAAACCACGGCTACGCACCGCGTTCACGGCGGGACCCTGCGCTACTGCAAGCACGACAGCGCCAGCACGGGTACGCCGATGAAGTTCACGGTGTGGACGCCGGACGGGGAGGGGCCGTTCCCCTATCTCGTCTGGCTGTCGGGCCTGACCTGCACCGAGGACAATTTCACGGTGAAGTCGGGCGTCTACGCCTATGCGGGCGAGCACGGGATCGCGATCGTCGCGCCCGACACCTCGCCGCGCGGTGAAGGTGTCGCTGACGATCCGGCCTATGACCTGGGGCAGGGCGCGGGCTTCTATGTCGACGCCACCCAGGCCCCTTGGGCGCCGCATTTCCAGATGTACTCTTACGTCACGAAGGATTTGCTGGAGGCTGTCGACGGCGCCTTCCCGTTGGACCCGGCGCGACGCGGGATCTTCGGCCACTCGATGGGCGGCCACGGGGCGCTGACCATCGCCCTGCGCAACCCGGACCTCTTCAAGTCGGTCAGCGCCTTTTCGCCGATCGTCTCGCCGCTGAACTGCCCCTGGGGCGACAAGGCGATGACGGCGTATCTCGGCTCAGATCGTGCGCTGTGGCGCGCGCACGACGCCTGCGCCTTGATCGAGGACGGTGCGGGGACGAGCTTCGACGACATCCTGATCGACCAGGGCCTGGCCGACAGCTTTCTGGAAAATCAGCTGAAGCCTGAGCTGATCGAAGCCGCCGCCGACAAGGCTGGCCGCAGGGTCAAGGTCCGCCGTCAGGAGGGCTACGACCACAGCTACTTCTTCATCTCGACCTTCATTGGCGAGCATCTGGAGTGGCACGCCGGACGACTCTAGTTGCTGGACGCTCACGCGGTTAGGTTGTATTCTCGCGCCATGCACATGTCCTTCCTCCACGCTATGGCGACCTGGATCGTGGACGGTGGCCCGAAGGCGCTCTGGTGGCGCTTTGGCGCGATCGTGGCCGGGTCGTTCCTCTATGGCCTAGTCATGGACTGGAAGGACGGTAGCCTGACGAGCTTCTGGTGGGTGTTGCCGGCCCTGTTCTCGATCTTCGTCGGGACGGCCTTCAGCCTATGGCGTTTGATCGAGCATCGGCGGCGCGTGGCGCGCCTGCGCCAGAAGTCCGTGACCTTGCTGGATTTGGGATAGGGCGTCAGCCGCCAACATTGACTCCCTAGCCTCTCTCCCTCATAAGCCACCCCTTCACGCCGCCGGCTTGCCGGACGGCGCGGAAAACGCATGACGGATTGACCCGAAGCCGCCGTTGAGATCGCACCTCTTTTCAAGGGGAGCCGGCCCGGATCGAATAGAAGAGTGACCTATGTCCAAGCGCCATAGCGCCAAGTACAAAATCGACCGTCGTATGGGTGAAAACCTGTGGGGTCGTCCGAAGTCGCCGGTCAACCAACGCTCGTACGGTCCTGGCCAGCACGGCCAGCGCCGCAAGCAAAAGGTTTCGGATTTCGGCCTGCAGCTGCGCGCCAAGCAAAAGCTGAAGGGCTACTACGGTAACCTGACCGAGAAGCAATTCTCGCGCACCTACGAGGAAGCTGCTCGCCGCAAGGGCAACACCTCGGAGAACCTGATCGCTCTGCTCGAGTCGCGCCTGGACGCCATCGTCTATCGCGCCAAGTTCGTGCCGACCGTGTTCGCCGCCCGCCAGTTCGTGAACCACGGCCACGTGACCGTGAACGGCAAGCGCGTGAACATCCCGTCGTACCGCTGCAAGGCCGGTGACGTGATCGCGGTTCGCGAAAAGTCGCGCAACATGGCTCTCGTGCTCGAAGCCGTCGCCTCGAACGAGCGCGACTTCGCCGAGTACGTGTCGGTCGACGCCAAGGGCCTGTCGGCCACCTTCGTCCGCGCTCCGGAACTCTCGGAAGTTCCGTATCCGGTGAAGATGGAACCGAACCTGGTCGTCGAATTCTACGCTTCGTAAGCGTCGGATCCGAACCAACGGAAAAGGCCCCGGAGCGATCCGGGGCCTTTTTTGTTGCGCTCCTTAAGGGCCAGGCGGCCCTTGAACCCTCGCTTCGCCCACCCCAGGTTAGTCGGGCGGGACCGGGCCCCTCTGGCGAGTGATGCAAGCACTCGTGATGTCGGACCGCATCGGGTGTTCTCGATGTCTTGGGTCCGGCTGCCACCGCCCCCCCTCCCCAAAGGCGCCGCCTGTCATCGAGGACACCCGTTCCATCCTTTGGACCGGAGGTTCGACCATGCCCCTTCTGATGTGCCCCAACTGCGACGGCTCCATGCAGGCCGTGCAGCGCGCCAGCGTCGAGTTCGACATGTGCCCGCGCTGTCGTGGCGTCTGGCTGGACCGGGGAGAGCTTGAAAAGCTGATGTCCCTGGAGCGCGAGGAGACCCAGGCGATCTACAATCAGCCGCGCCCCTATACGCGTCCTGACCATCACCACGATAGTCACAAGCGCTACGACGATGACGACGACGATCGTTATCGCCGTCCCGGCCAGCACGGCCACAAGAAGAAGCGCTTCGACCTTTTCGACATCTTCGATTGACGACGCCATGAACCAATTCAAGACCTATCTGCTGCTGGCGGGCCTGACGGCGCTGTTCATGGGCGCGGGCTATCTGATCGGCGGCCCCACCGGCATGCTGATCGCCCTGGCCTTCGCCGTGGCGCTGAACGCCTTCTCGTACTGGAACGCCGACAAGATCGTGCTCCGGACCTATGGCGCCCAGGAAGTTGACGAGAGCCATCCCGAGCCGCTGATCCGCAACTACGCGATCGACGTGGCGGAGATGGCGGCCAAGGCCGGTCTGCCGCGCCCGCGCGTGACGGTGATTCAGAGCGACCAGCCCAACGCGTTCGCCACCGGCCGTGATCCGGCCCATGCCGCCGTCGCCGCGACGACGGGTCTGCTCAGCCTGCTGACCCGCGACGAGATCCGCGGCGTGATGGCCCACGAGCTAGCCCACGTGAAAAACCGCGACACCCTGACCATGACCGTGACGGCGACCATCGCCGGCGCGATCTCGGCCCTGGCCAATTTCGCGTTCTTCTTCGGTGGCTCGCGGGATGAGAACGATCGTGGCGGCGTCATCGGCGCGATCGCCATCGCGATCCTCGCGCCCATCGCCGCCATGCTGGTGCAGATGGCCATCAGCCG
>JAEXJH010000293.1 GCA_023445955.1 Pseudomonadota bacterium | reverse complement strand
TCTCAAGCGTCTGGGGGTGACGGCGCTGGAGCTCTTGCCCGTCCACGCCTTCACGCAAGATCGCTTCCTGCAGGAACGGGGCCTGTCCAACTACTGGGGTTATAACACCCTGGCCTTTTTCGCGCCCGAGGCCCGATACCTGGCCAGCGGCAGCCACGACGAGTTTCGCCTGGCCGTGCGCCGACTGCACGCCAGCGGCATCGAAGTCATTCTCGACGTCGTCTACAACCATACCGCCGAGGGCAGCGAGATGGGCCCGACCCTCTCCCTGCGCGGTCTCGACAACGCCACCTACTACCGCCTGGTCGCCGACAACCCGCGCCACTGCATCAATGACACAGGCACGGGCAACTCACTGAACATGGCCTCGGCCCGGGTCATCCAGATGGTGGCCGACTCCCTGCGCTATTGGGCCCAGTCGTTCCGGGTCGATGGTTTCCGCTTCGACCTGGGCGTGACCCTCGGCCGCGAGGGCGACGCCGGCTTCTCACCGGGGGCGGCGTTCTTCGATGTCCTGCGACAGGATCCGGTGCTGGGGCGCCTCAAGCTGATCTCCGAACCCTGGGACATCGGTCCTGGCGGCTATCAGCTGGGACATCATCCGCCCAGCTTCGCCGAATGGAACGACAAGTTCCGCGACACCACCCGGCGCTTCTGGCGCGGCGACGCGGGCCAGCGTCCGGACCTGGCCGCCCGTCTTTCAGGATCGGGCGACCTTTTCGATCGCCGCGCCCGTCGCCCCTGGGCCAGCATCAACATGCTGACCGCCCACGACGGCATGACCCTGCAGGACGTGGTCAGCTATGACGGCCGTCACAACGAGGCAAATGGCGAGAACGGCCAGGACGGCCACAGCGAAAACTACTCACGCAACTGGGGGGCTGAAGGCCCTACCGAGGACCAGGCCATCCTGGACCAGCGCGGGCGGGTCCGGCGCTCGATGCTCACCACCCTGATGACCTCGCTCGGCACGCCGATGCTGCTGGGTGGCGACGAGTTTGGCCGCACGCAACAGGGCAACAACAACGCCTATTGCCAGGACAACGCCATCAGCTGGTTCGACTGGGCCCTGGCGGCGAGCCCGCAAGGCCGCGCCCTGAGCGCCTTTACCGCCCGCCTGATCGCCTTGCGCAAAACCCATCCGCTGCTGCGGGCCGGCGCCTTCCTCTATGGCCAGGACGAAATCGCCCCGGGCGTGCTGGACATCGACTGGTTCGACGAGCGCGGCGAGCGCCTGTCCGAAGGCGACTGGCAAAACCCCGAAGGCCGGGCGCTGGTCATGCGGCGCGCGCGCCGGCTGGACGATGGCGGCCTGGAACTGATCGCCCTGGTGCTGAACGGCGCGGCCGAGACCCTCACCTTCCATCTGCCGAGCGAAGGGCTGGTGTTCGAGCGTCTGATCGACAGCACTGAGCCGGACGCGGCCTCCGCCGAGGTCGGCGCGACCCTCGAAGTCGCCGGCGGCGGCGCGGTGGTGCTGCGGGCGGCCGGAATTTCCTCATGAGCCCGCGCGCCGGTCCTTCGTGGGTGGGCGCCGGCCGGGCGCGGTTCGTGCTCTGGGCGCCGAGCGGTGACGCCGTCGGACTTGAGCTCGATGGCGGAGCCGCTCGGCCCATGGATCGGCTGGGCGACGGTTGGTTCGCCCTGGAGGCCGATGCGGTCCCGGGCGCGCGCTACCGCTTTCGCCTGGACGAGAACCTGACCGTCCCGGACCCGGCCGGCCAAGCCCTGGCCGACGACGTCCATGGCTGGAGCGTGCTGGTCTCTCACGAGGCCTATGCCTGGCGCCACACCGACTGGCCCGGACGGCCATGGCGCGAAGCGGTGCTCTATGAAGCCCACCCCGGCGTCCTCGGCGGCTTTGACGGCCTTGCCGAACGCCTACCTGAGCTCGCGCGGCTCGGCGTCACCGCCCTGCAGCTGATGCCGGTCAACGCGTTCTCCGGAACTCGAAACTGGGGCTATGACGGCGTCCTGCCCTATGCGATCGCGCCAGCCTACGGCGCGCCGGATGCGCTCAAGGCCCTGATCGACACCGCCCATGGCCTGGGCGTGATGGTGCTGCTGGACGTGGTCTATAACCACTTCGGCCCGGACGGAAACTACCTGCCGAACTACGCCGCCGCCTTTTTTGACGAGGGCCGCCATACGCCGTGGGGGCCGGCGATCGCCTTTCAAAAGCCGGCGGTGGCGCGCTACTTCATCGACAACGCGCTCTATTGGCTGGAGACCTACAAGCTCGACGGTCTGCGGTTCGACGCCGTCCACGCCATCGGCGACAACGGTTTTCTCGACGCCATGGCCGCCGAGATCCGCACCTGCATCACCGAGCGCCCCGTCCATCTCGTGCTCGAGAACGAAGCCAATGACGCTTCCCGCCTGACGTCGGGCTTCGACGCCCAGTGGAACGACGACTTCCACAACGTCATCCATGTCCTGCTGACCGGCGAGACCAGCAGCTATTACCAAGATTTCGCCGACCGGCCCGCCGAACGCCTGGCGCGCTGCCTGGCCGAGGGTTTCATCTATCAGGGCCAGCCCTCGCCCAATCACGACGGGCGCCCGCGCGGCATGGCCAGCGGCCACCTGCCGCCGACCGCCTTCGTCAACTTCCTGCAAAACCACGATCAGGTCGGCAACCGGGCGCTGGGCGAGCGCCTGACGCGCCTCGTCGCGCCTGAACGGTTGCGCGCCGCCATGGGTCTTCTGCTGCTGGCCCCGCAGATCCCAATGCTGTTCATGGGCGAAGAGGACGGCGCGACCAGCCCCTTCCTGTTCTTTACCGACTTCCACGACGCGCTGGCCGACGCCGTGCGCGAAGGTCGTCGGCGCGAGTTTTCCAAGTTTCCCGCCTTCGCCGATCCGGCCGCCCGCGCCGCCATCCCCGACCCGAACGCTCAGAGCACCTTCGAAGCCTCGCGGCCACAGCCGGGCCCGGATGCAGCCGCCTGGCGCGCCTTGATGGGCCATCTCCTGCGCCTGCGCCGAGAGCATCTTGCGCCCCATCTCGACACCGCCGTCATCCTTGGCGCCGAGGCGATCGGCTCCAAGGCCGTTCAGGCCCAATGGCGCCTGGAGACCAAGACCTACACCCTCGCGGTCAATCTCGGCGACAAGCCTGTTCTGCTGTCGCGCGCCCCCGAAGGGCCGCCGCTCGCCGTCGTCGGACAAGGACCGGTGCGCGGGCTCCTGGCTCCGACCACGTTCGTCGCCTGGCTGGAGGCGACGCCGTGACCCAGGACGCTCTCCTGGCGCTGGCTCAGGCCGTCGGCCTGCAGGTCGCCTGGACCGATTTCGGCGGCGTCGAACGCCAGGTCGGGCGGGATACGATCCGGGCGGTCCTGGCCGCCCTGGGTCATGATCCGCAGACGCCGCGAGCAGCCTTGGCCCGACTACAGTCACGCCCCGTCGGCGAGCTGACGGTCGTCCAGTCGGGCGAGCCTTTCAGCCTGCCGGCCGCCTCGGGCCATGCCCGCCTGATCCTTGAGGACGGCCAGAGCCTCGACCTCGTGGCGAGCGATGGCGCGCGGAGCGCCAGCGTCGATGCGCCCGGCTACCACACGCTGGAACTTGACGACCGCCGCCTGACCCTGGCGGTGTGCCCTGCCCGCTGCCTGACACCCCACGATCTGCTCGGCCGACGCGCCTGGGGCCTTGGAGTGCAGCTCTACGCCCTGGCCGACAACGGGCCGTTCGGCGACTTCGCCGCGCTGGCCGCCTTTGCGACCGCCGCCGGACAAGCCGGCGCCGACGCCTTGGCCATCAGTCCCACCAACGCGCTATTCCCATCCGCGCCCGAACGTTGCAGCCCCTATTCGCCCTCCAGCCGCGATCACCTCAATATCCTCTTCGGCGATCCGAGCGTCATCGGCGGCGCGGCGCCGCTCGCTTCGCCCGAACCCTTAATCGACTGGCCCGCCGGCGCGGCCGCCAAGCTCGCCCGGCTCAATGCCGCCTATCACGTGTTCGCCGGCGATCCACGCCTGGATGCGTTCATCGCAGCGGGGGGACAGGAACTGCGCCGGCATGCGCTCTTCGAGGCCCTCGACGAGCGGTTTGCGCCGACGCTCGGGACCGGCAACTGGCGGCGCTGGCCTGCCCCGTTCAGAAACCCTGGGACGGCCGAGCGCGAAGCCGACGCCTTGGGCCTTGGCGACCGCATCGGCTTTTTCCTGTTCGCCCAGTGGCTGGCCGACCTTGGTCTTGCTCAGGGCCAGGCCGCCGCCAAAGCCGCCGGGATCGGGCTTGGGCTGATCGCCGACCTGGCCGTGGGCCTGGATCCCGGCGGATCGCACGCCTGGCGCCGCCCCCAGGACCTGATGATGGGCCTGACCCTGGGCGCGCCGCCCGACGCCTTCCAGGCCGCTGGCCAGGGCTGGGGCATCACCAGCTTTTCGCCTGACGCTCTCGTCCAGCAGGGCTATGGGCCCTTTCTGACGACCCTGCGCGCGACGCTGCGCCATGCCGGCGGGGTGCGCATCGACCACGCACTGGGTCTTGGCCGGCTCTGGGTCGTGCCCGATGGCGCCAGCGCCGATCAGGGCGCCTATCTACGCTATCCGATCGACGACCTCCTGGGCCTGATCGCGCTGGAGTCACGTCGGGCCGGCGCGGTGGTCATCGGCGAGGATCTGGGCGTCGTGCCGCCGGGCCTTCGTGACCGCCTGGCGGAGCGCGGCCTTCTGGGCATGCGGGTGCTGCCGTTCGAACGCCAGACGGATGGCGCTTTCAAGCCGGCGGGCGATTGGGACGCCCTGGCCGTGGCGATGACCAGCACGCACGATCTGGCGCCGGTCGCCGGCTGGTGGCGGGGGCGCGACATCGAATGGCGCGGTCGGCTGGGCGCCGCCGGCGCCCGTGACGCGGAGACCGCCGAGCGCGCCACAGCCCGCCAGGCCCTTTGGGCGGCGGCCCGCGCCGCCGCTCCGATCC
>JAEXJH010000292.1 GCA_023445955.1 Pseudomonadota bacterium | reverse complement strand
TCGTAAGGCTGTGAAGCGCATGCAAAAACGCCCGCGATCCTTTCGGGACCACGGGCGCTCTGGCATCTAGGCCCCGGCTTTCGCCGGGGAGAGCGGATTGGGGACTTAAGCCGCCAGGCGTTCCAGCGCCTGCAGCATCGAGCCCATGGCCTGGTGAACCGGCAGGCCGTCACGCTCGTAGTCGCCGGTCTCGAAGATGCGGACCAGGTCGGCGCGGGCGCGGCTGACGCGGCTCTTCACCGTGCCGACGGCGACGCCGATGATGTCGGCCGCTTCTTCATACGAGAAGCCGCCGGCGCCGATCAGGATCAGGGCTTCGCGCTGGTTCTCGGGCAGCATCAGCATCGCCTGGCGCAGGTCGTCCAGGGCGATGGCGCCGTCGAAATTGGTGTTGGCGACCAGGGTGCGTTCGGCGGTTTCCTGATCCAGGCCGACCGAGCGCCAGCTGCGGCGCTTTTCCGAATAGAACTGGTTGCGCAGGATCATGAAGGTCCAGGCCTTCATGTTGGTGCCCAGCTGGAAGCTGTTGCGGCTGGCCCAGGCCTTGGCCACGGCTTCCTGCGCAAGGTCGTCGGCGGCGGTGGCGTCACCGCACAGCGAGCGGGCGAACGCGCGCAGGTGAGGGATCAAGGCGACCAAGTCGCGCTCGAAGCTCTTCTGGTCTTGCTGGTCCATAACCGCCTCCTCGACAATAACTTGAGCCTTAAACGTGGCCCGAGCAGCTAAGGTTCCAGAGGGAACCGCGTTCGCCGACGCGGTTCCCGCAAGGCGCCCTGGACGTCAGGCCTTCAGGCGGATCTTCTTCTCGATCTCGGCGTCGGCCTTCTCGGCCTTCTTGCGCTGCTCGAAGACCTTACGCATGTGGCGCGCGTCGCTGGCGCTCAGGCGCTTTTCGGCGGCCACGAACTGCTCCTGCTCCTCCTCGCGGATGTGGTGCAGGTACTCTTCCTTCAGGCCCGCAAAGCGCCGCAGCCAGCCCGACGAGCCCATGTCGCGGGCGGCGAGGTCGGCCAGCATCTCGTCGATCTCCTTGTGCTCGGCGACGGCGTGGCGGGCGAACTCGGTGGTTTCAGGATCGCGCAGCACGCTGGACCACAGCGCCTGCTCCTCGGCCGCGGCGTGAGCCTTCAGCTCGCGGGTCAGCTCCTCGAACAGCACGTGGCGGTCGTCGCTGTCGCCCTGCGTCTCCTCGATCATGGCCAGGAGGGCGCGGTGGCGGTCGTGGTCCTCGACCAGGCGGCCGAAGATGTCGGGATCGCCGCGGAAGGTCGTCTTGGGCGTGCTGCCGATCCGGGTGGCGATCTGCGGCGCGATCGCCTTGGCCTTGGCGACCGCCTCGGCCTTGGCGGCGCGTTCGCGTTGCGTCGTGGAAGAGGTCTCGTGGGTCTGCGCGCTCATAAACTCGGCTCCGCTTGCGATGGCGTGATCATCAGCAGCGGCTACGCGTGCGCAGGCCGAATGGTTCCTTGGCTCAGCCCTTGCGGAAGAACCCGTGGATGCGCTCGGCCAGCGCCTGGCTGACGCCCTCGACCTTCACGAGGTCCTCGACGCTGGCGCGGCCCACGCCCTTGGCCGAGCCGAACGCGTGCAGCAGGGCCTTCTTGCGGCCGGGACCGACGCCCTCGATCTCGTCGAGCGGATTCTTTTTCAGGTCCATGCTGCGGCGGGTGCGGTGGGCGCCGATCGCAAAGCGGTGGGCCTCATCGCGCAGGCGCTGCAGGTAGTAGAGCACCGGCGACTTGGGCTCGAGCATGAACGGGGTCTGGCCGGGGATGAAGAAGCGCTCCAGGCCGGCGTCGCGGTCGGGGCCCTTGGCGACGCCGACGACGGCGATGTCGTCGACGCCCAGATCGGCCATGATCTCCAGCGCCGCGTCCAGCTGGCCCTTGCCGCCGTCGACGAGCACCAGGTCGGGGCGGTTGGCGTCGTCGCCTTCCTCCTCTTCCTTGACCAGGCGGGCGAAGCGGCGGCGCAGCACCTCCTTCATCATGCCGTAGTCGTCGCCGGGGGTGAGCTCGGTGCTCTTGATGTTGAACTTGCGGTACTGGCCCTTCATGAAGCCTTCCGGCCCGGCCACGATCATGCCGCCCACGGCGTTGGTGCCTTGGATGTGGCTGTTGTCGTAGACCTCGATCCGCTCGGGCGGGGCCTCCAGCTTGAAGGCCTCGCAGACGCCGGCCAAGAGCTTGGTCTGGGCGCTGCCCTCGGCCATCTTGCGGCCCAGCGCCTCGCGGGCGTTGGTCAGGGCGTGGCCCACCAGGTCGGCCTTCTCGCCCCGCCTGGGCACGGCGATCTCGACCTTGCGGCCGCTCTTGAGGGCGAAGGCCTCGGACAGCAGGCCGGCCTCGGCCGGCTCCAGATTGGCCAGGATCAGGCGCGGGATCGGCTTGTCGTCGTAGAACTGGCCCAGGAACGCGGTGAGGATCCGCTGCTCCTCGGTGGTGGTCTCGTCCTCGGACTCGTCGGCGTTGCCGGTGACGCGCGGGAAGTAGGCCCGGTTGCCCCAGTTCTGGCCGGCGCGGAAGAAGAACACCTGCACGCAGGCCTGGCCGCCCTCGACGTGCAGGGCCACGACGTCGGCCTCGTCGACGGTCTCGGGATTGATCTGGGTCTCCTGGGCGACGCTGGAGAGGGCGCGGATGCGATCGCGCAGGCGCGCGGCGCGTTCGAACTCCAGGTCCTCGGCGGCCTCCTCCATCTCCTTGGCCATGGTGGCCATGACCGCGCGGGACTTGCCGCGCAGGAAGGCTTCGGCCTGGTCGACCAGGCCCTGGTAGTCCTCCTTGCCGATCAGGCCGGTGCAGGGGGCGGCGCAGCGCTTGATCTGGTGCAGCATGCAGGGCCGGTCGCGGGCGTCATAGACGCTGTCGCTGCACGAGCGCAGCAGGAAGGCCTTCTGCAGGGTGTTGAGCGTGCGGTTCACCGCCCAGGCGCTGGCGAACGGCCCGAAATAGTCGCCCTTGATCGTGTGGGCGCCGCGGTGCTTGCGCAGCTGCGGGGCGTCGTGGTCGCGGCGGATGACGATCTCGGGGAAGCTCTTGTCGTCGCGCAGGAGCACGTTGAAGCGCGGCTTCAGCTGCTTGATCAGGTTGATCTCGAGCAACAGGGCGTCGGCTTCGGTGCGAGTGGTGACGAACTCCATCGACCGCGTGGCGTCGACCATGTGGGCGATGCGGTTAGTGTGGAAGCGGCCCTGCGCATACTGCACCACGCGCTTCTTCAGGCTCTTGGCCTTGCCGACGTACAGCACCTCGTCGGCCTCGCCGATCATCCGGTAGACGCCGGGCGCGTCAGGCAGGCGCGTGACCTCGTCCTTGATCAGGGCGGCGCCGATGAGGCGGGGCGAGGCGGTGTCGGAAGGGGTGTCGGTCACGGAGGGAGATATAGGCGAGTCCGGAGCGTTCAGCGACGTTCGAGGCTGTGGAAGACGCGGGACACTGTGACCCGCTCGGCATGGATGACGTATCGCAACACATAGCCGGTCGAGCTGAAGCGGACGATCAGTTCTCTCTGGTTGTTACGGATGAGGCGCCCGCGCTCGGGAAATTCGGCGAGAGTCTCGGCGGCCGCCAGGATCGTCCGGACCGCCCGCCCAGAGGCGTTCGGCGTGCGCGTCGCCAGCCAGGCGCGCAGATAATCGATGTCTCGGCGGGCCGCCGCCGAGATTTCGACTGACCTCATCCAGCGTTTCGCGGGCGAGGTTCAGGCGGGGGGAGTTCGTTGTCCGTGTCCCAAGACTCCACCCAGCGAATGACGTCCTCCAAGGGGATGCCACCGTTGCGCTCAGTCTCGTCCGCGATGCGCTGGACCTCATCCCAATATGCTTCGTTGTCCTCGAAGCCGGGGCGTTCCACGAAGTCGCTTTCAGGGGGGCTGCCAGCGAGCGTCGGATCGATCTTGGTGGGCAGATTACCAGCCATGTTCTCATCATGTTCCATCCCCCGTTTGTCGTCAACGCAGTCCGGCGCTATGACGCGCCTCATGACCACGCGCCCGCTCTTCGTCACGCCGCTTTATGAAGCCAGCCTCGCCGCCGACAAGGACGCCGAGGCGTTCGTCGACGAGCTGCACGACGCCTGCATCGCCATCGCCGAGGACGACGAGGCCGGCCAGGCCTGGGCCTATAACAAGGGCTATCTGGGCTACACCTCCTATGCCTCGCTGAACGACCTGCCGCAGCGCGACAGCCTGTTCGAGACGCTGAAGAAGAAGCTCGACAAGCACGCCGCCGCCTTCGCCAAGGACCTGGCCTTCGACCTGGCCGGCGGCAAGCTGGTGATGGACAGCCTGTGGATCAACATCCTGGAGCCGGGCGGCTCGCACAGCGGCCACATCCATCCCCACAGCGTCATCTCCGGCACGGTCTATGTGACCATCCCGCCGGGCGCCTCGGCCCTGAAGTTCGAGGACCCGCGCCTGCCGATGATGATGGCCGCCCCGACCCGCGCCGACGACGCGCCCGAGACCCTGCGGCCGTTCATCTACGTCAAGCCGTCGGCCGGGACGGTGCTGATGTGGGAGAGCTGGCTGCGCCACGAGGTGACCACCAACCAGGCCGACGAGCAGCGCATCAGCATCAGCTTCAACTACGCCTGGCGGTAGCCTTCGAAACTTGGCCGCGCGGCCACGGGTTCTCCGTTCGAAGGAGACCCTCATGTCCCAACCGACCCCGAACCACTCCGGCGAAGCGATCGCACTCCAGAAGATCCAGCCGTTCGGGCCCGGCGACGGCATCGTCCTGACGACCGCCTCGCTCGATCCCGACGGCCGCCTGGATGATCGCCACTCGGCCTATCACGAGAACCGCTCGCCGCCGCTGGTGTGGACGCCGGTCGAGAACGTCCAGGCCTACGCCATCATCGTGGAGGATCCGGACGCGCCGCGCGAGCAGCCGTTCGTGCACTGGCTGATCTGGAACATCCCGGGCGAGGCCACCAGCTTGCCCGAGGGCCTGCCGAATGATCCGAGCCTGGGGCAAATCGGCGGCGCGACGCAGGGCGTCAACGACAACGGCTCGGTCGGCTGGTTCGGGCCGCGCCCGCCGCCGGGGCACGGCCTGCACCGCTACCACTTCCAGATCTTCGCCCTGGCCGAGCGCCTGACCTTCGGCCCCAACGTGTCGCTGGAGACCCTGGTCAGCGCCCTGAAGGGCGACACCTTGGCCGACGGCGTGATGGTGGCGACCTATGAGGCGCCGGAAGCGCAGTAGGCCCTACGGACCGCAGGTCCAGGTCCCCACGAACACCCGCTTGGCGCCGTCGGCGCGGTCGTAGGTGAGCGTCGCCGGGTAAGGCGGGGACTCGCCGCCGCCCGTCGCCGGGCCGGTGATGGCGATGGTCACCGTCTTGCCCTGGCCGCTGAACGCCGCGCCCTTGACCATGGCGTCGAAGCCGCCGGGGACGACGACCTGCTCGACCGAGTCCAGCACCTTCACCAGGCCGAAACCTGGTTCCTTGACGCCCGAGAAGCCCGAGCCGACCAGCAGCAGGGCATTGGCCTTGTCGCGGAAGTGGCACGAGAGCTCGCCCTTCAGCGGGTGGGCCTGCTGATCGGCCAGGGTGATGTCCGACAGCTGGATCTGCGAGCCGTCGCCACCGACCGTGCCGCCTTCGGCGGGGGGGGCGGACACCGGGGCCGGGACGGCCGGCGTGCGGGTCTCGTCCCCCACGGCCGGGGGCGGGGTGTTAGCGGGCTGGTCTTCGGTCTTCTGTTGCGAGCAGGCGGTTAGTACGAGCGCGGCGATCCCTACGGCCGCCAGGCGGTGTCCGATCATGGCGTTCTCCCTTTTCGGGGAGCCTAGACGGTCGCCGGCTGCGCGGCTACCGCGCTCGCCTTCCAGCCCTTCTCCAGGCTCCAGGCGGCGATGGCCAGCCACAGCAAGCCCAGGAACGCGTGGCCGCGCTGCCAGTAGCCGACGTCATAGCCGGTGCGCACGTTCCACACCCCGGTCAGCAGGGCGAAGACCAGCAAGAGGCCGAAGAACCAGCCCAGCGAGAAATTGGCCAGCCGCCGATAGCCCGGCTTGCCCCACAGCGCCCAGGCGGTGAACAGCGGCGCGAACTGCATGGCCAGGCCCACGCCGCAGGCGCGGTGCATGGGGTCGGGCCAGTGGAACACCCCGGCGAAGAACGCCCCCAGCCCCGTCAGCGCCACCCACAGCCCGGCGAAGGACGACACCACGCGGCGGCCGCCGGCTTCCTCCAGCGCATGGGCGAAACCGGCCCCGGCCAGCAGGCCCGCTATGCCGGCGATCATCATGCCGTAGTTGAAGACCTCGGGCAGTGGCGCCTTGGGGCCGCCCAGCTCGCTGATGAACTGCGCCCCAGCGTCGAAGCCCGGGAACAGCCGCTGGGCCAGCCACACGTCGGCCACCATGATGGCCGGCGCGATCACGCCGATCTTCAGGAAAGCGCCGGTGCGGGCGGTCACGAGCGGGGAAATCCGGGAACAAAAGAAAGAGGGCGGCAGAATCCCTTCCGCCGCCCTCCGGGTCAACAACGCTTTGAGGCGAAGCTTACTTCGCCGCCGAAGGATGCCCCGCCGGCGCGAAGGTGCCGCCGAAGAAGTCGCCCTTCTTCCAGACCGGACGGGCCGGGACATTGGCCAGTTCGCGGGCGATCTCGTAGTTCACCAGCGCGAACTTGGCGGCCGCCTGGTAGTCGATCGGCTGGTTCAGGTCGTCGCCCGGATGGTGGTAGTTGCCCTTCAGGAAGTCCTTGAAGGCTTTCTCGCCGCCATTCTGGAAGCCGGTCATCAGGAACACCGACGGGATCCCCTGCTCGACGAAGCGGTAGTGGTCCGAGCGGGTGAACAGGCCTTCCTCCGGCATCGGGTCGCCCGACAGCGCGATGCCCACGCGGCCGGCGGCGTGCTTGACGGCCTCGCCCACGGTCGAGCGGTCGGCGCCGAACGCGCTCACGTCGGTGAACGGGTACAGCAGCACCGGCATGTCCAGGTTTACATCGGCGGCGATGTTGGCCTTCGGCACGGTCGGGTTGTTGGCGAAGTAGTCCGAGCCGACCAGGCCCTTCTCCTCGCCCGTCACCGCCAGCAGGATGATCGAGCGCTTGGGGCGCACCTTGCTGTTCTTGAAGCCGCGGGCGACCTCCAGCAGGGTGGCGATGCCCGAGGCGTTGTCCAGCGCGCCGTTGTTGATGCGGTCCTCGCCCGGCTTGGCGTTCTCGCGGATGCCGATGTGGTCCAGGTGGGCCGACAGGATGATCGTCTGGGCCTTCAGGGTCGGGTCCGAGCCCTCGATCATGCCGACGACGTTGCTGCTTTCGCGCTTCTCGATCTCGGTCTTGAGCGTGATGGCGGCCTTGGCGCTCAGGGCGAAGCCCTTGATCGCGCCGGCCGGGGTCTCGGAAGCGGCCAGGATGTCGGCCAGCGGCGTCGGGGCGCCGGCGAACAGCTTGGCCGCGCCGGCCTGGCTGATCGAGGCCAGGGCCGGGGCGCTGGGCGCGCGGATGGCGCCGACGCCGGCGGCGTCGCGCCAGATCACCCGCCAGCCGCGCATCATGCCCGCGCCCGCCGCGAACGGACGGCGCTTCTCGGCGCTGGGGCCAGACATGGTGATGACGCCGACGGCGCCGCGCTTGGCGGCCTCGGCGCGCTTGGTGTTGGGATTGCTGAAGTGGGCGCGTTCCTCGGTCTGCAACGACGACGGGGCGCCGTTCAGCATGACGACGATCTTGCCCTTCACGTCCAGGCCCGCGTAGTCGTCGCGGCCAATTTCCGGATTGACCAGGCCATAGCCGACGAAGACCAGCGGCGCGTCGACCGTGACGTCGGCGACCTGGGCCTGCGGGTTCGGCAGATAGTCCTCGCCGTACTTCAGGGCGGCGGTCTGGCCGTCGGCGCCCGTGAGAGCGAAGGCGCCTTCGCCGGCGCCGCGATAGGCGATCAGCGGCACGTGCTGCAGGTACGACCCGCCGCCGCCAGCCGGCTTGACGCCCAGCAAGGCGTACTGGGCGGCGACATAGTTGGCGGCGATGTCATAGCCGCGCGTGCCCGTCTCGCGACCTTCCATCAGGTCGTCGGCCAGGAAGGTCATGTGGGCCTTGATGGCCTCGGGCGATGGCGTGAAGTCCGAAGCCGGCGCCTTCTTGGCGGTCTTGGAAGCGACCTTGGCGGCGGGCTTAGCGGGTGCAGCCGCGAGGACCGGTTGCGCCACCATGAGCAGGGCGGCGCTGGCCAGCGCGATACGACGCGTAAACGACATTTCTGAAAGAGACTCCCGGTGGCGGACCGCCCCCCGGCCCGCGAAGGGGCGAACCATGTCGGGCGCGTGACAGCTTGTCGATACGAGCCTGAACGTTTTGTAATGTTGGAGCAGAATTTTCCCGGGCCGTGCGGCGGCAAGGGTTAACGGCCGCTAAAAAAGATGACCGACCCGTAAATTTTACCATTCTTGATTGTGAGGGCTTAACCCAACCGGCCGGATAACCAGGGCGAACACGGAGAACACGCCATGCAGGCTCTCTCGATCGCCGCTTCCGGGATGATGGCCGCCGCCGGCCGCCTCAACGCCTCGGCCCAGCGCGTCGCCGCCTCGGACGCGGCCGCTCAGGACGTCGACTACGTCAAGGAGCGCACCGACCAGATCGGCGCGAGCACGGACTTCAAGGCCAATGCGGCGGTGGCCCGCACGGCCCAGGCCATGGACCAGCGCCTGCTCGACATGAAGGTTTGAGTTCGCCCCCGTTCGGCGCGTCACCCGAACAAGCGAGCTCCTCTGGCCGGACCCCAAGGCACGCCCCCTTTTGCTGAGGCGTCCGGCCGCCGCCTCCCGCTTTGCCCCCTAGTCTTGCGGGAGGCGGCACCCCTTATTCCGGTGTCAGCACCATCTTCAGCGCGCCAGATTCGCGGCTTTCGAACAGGCGGTAGGCTTCCGCGCCTTCGCTCAGCGGCAGGCGGTGGCTGACGTATTTCTCCGGCTTCAGCCGGCCCGAGCGGACCAGCGGGAAGAGGGCCGGCAGTTCCTCGGGCACCGAGCAGGTGCCGACCCGGAAGGTCAGGCCCGCCGCGAAGGCGCGCTCCAGCGGGAAGGGGAAGCGCCTCGCCTGCTGCACCCCGATCACCGACACCACGCCGCGTGCGCGGACCAGGCGCAGGGCCGCGTCGACCGTGGCCTCGCTGCCGACCGCCTCGATCACGCAGTCCAGGCCGCGGCCCTTGGTGTCCTCGCGGATGCGGTCCTTGGCCTCGTCGGGCGTCAGGGCGATGGC
>JAEXJH010000291.1 GCA_023445955.1 Pseudomonadota bacterium | reverse complement strand
GACAAGGCCTGGGCCGACGCCACGCGCCTGGCCCCCGGCCTGGCCGCCGGCAAGGGCAAGAAGGTCGAGGCCATCGACAAGAACGGCACGACGCTCTACCGCACCTCGGTGACCGGCTTTGCTTCGCGTGAAGCCGCCAAGGCCTTCTGCGAGGCGATCTCGGCCTCGGGCAAGTCCTGCTTCGTGAAGTAAGGATCTACCCTTTGAGCACCTCTTCCGCCGCTATCCTCGGCTGCGCCGGGACCACGCTGACGGCCGAAGAGGTCGCCTTCTTCAAGGACGTGAAGCCGTGGGGCTTCATCCTGTTCAAGCGCAACATCGCCGACCCCAACCAGGTCCGCGCCCTGACCGCCGCGCTGCGCGAGACGGTCGGCCGGCCTGACGCCCCGATCCTGATCGACCAGGAGGGCGGCCGCGTCGCCCGCCTGCAGCCGCCGCACTGGCGCACCTATCCGCCGGGCCGCGCCTACGGCGCGCTGGTCGCCAACGACCCACTGACGGCGCGCGAGATCACCCGCCTGGGCTCGCGCCTGATCGCCCACGACCTCACGTCGCTGGGCATCAATGTCGACTGCGTGCCGGTGCTGGACGTGCCCGACCCTAAGGGCCACGAGATCATCGGCGACCGGGCCTATGGCGACACGCCGCAGCAGGTGGCGACCCTGGGCCGCGCGGCCGCCGAGGGCCTGCTGGCCGGCGGCGTCCTGCCGATCATCAAGCACATCCCCGGCCACGGTCGTGCGATGAGCGACAGCCACCTGGAGCTGCCGGTCGTGAAGGCCAAGCTGGCCGAGCTGGACGAACGCGACTTCGCGCCGTTCCGCGTGCTGTCGGACATGCCGATGGCGATGACCGCCCACGTTGTCTACACGGCCATCGACCGCAACCGGCCGGCCACCACGTCTAAGAAAGCCATAAAGAAGATCATCCGCGAATCCATCGGCTTCGACGGACTTCTGATGAGCGACGACCTGTCGATGAAGGCGCTGAGCGGCGACTTCAAGCAGCGCGCCAAGGACAGTTTGTCGGCCGGCTGCGACGTCGTCCTGCACTGCAACGGCGACATGGCCGAGATGAAGGCCGTGATGTCCGGCGTCGGCCGCCTAGGCAAGGAAGCCCGTCGCCGCGCGCAGGCCGTGATGGGCCGCCTCGTGAAGGTTCCCGAGCCTTTCGACGTGGCCGAGGCTCGCGCGCGCTTCGACGCCGCCTTCGACGGCAAGTACGCTTGAGCACGGGCTTCCAGCCCACCTTCGACTTTGCCGCCGCCGATGAAGCGGCCGAAGACGGCGCTGCGCTGGTCATCGACATCGACGGCTATGAAGGCCCGCTGCATGTCCTTCTAGCGCTCGCGCGCAGCCAGAAGGTCGACCTGCTGCAGCTGTCGATCACCAAGTTGGCCGAGCAGTACCTGGCCTTCGTGCAGCAGGCGCGCCGCGTGCGGTTCTCGCTGGCGGCCGACTATCTGGTGATGGCCGCCTGGCTGGCCTATCTGAAATCCCGCCTGCTGCTGCCCAAGCCCGAACGCGCCAAGGCCGAGGAGCCGCCGGCTGAGGAGATGGCCGCCCAGCTGGCCTTCCGCCTGGCCAAGCTGGACGTCATGCGAAAAGCGGTCGAGGCCCTGAAGGAGCGCCCGATTCTGGGCCGCGACGTCTTCATGCGCGGTGACCCCGAAGCGGTGAAGATCGTCTCTTCAACCCGGCTTGAGGGCGACCTCTACGGCCTGATGAGCGCCTACATCACCCAGCGCAAGCGCGAGCACAGCCGCCACTACGCGCCGCGTCCGCCCACGGCCTATCCGCTGGAAGACGCCCGCGACCGCCTGCGCAGCCTGCTGCCGAAGATGGAGGACTGGACCGTCCTCTCCACTGTCGCCCCGATCGAGAAGGCGCTGGAGGACGATGACGGCCCCACGCCCGCCTCGTACCTAGCCTCGACCCTGTCGGCCTCGCTGGAGCTGGTGAAGGAAGGCATCCTGGAGGCCCGCCAGATGGAGCACTTCCAGGACATCTACTTGCGGACCAGGGCGGAGCCGCTAGAGGTCAGCGAATGACCGTCGAGCTTGAACCTCTCTTCGTCGAGCGCTGCATCGAGGCCCTGCTATTCGCGGCGGCCGAGCCGCTCAGCGATGTCGACCTGGCCAAGCGCCTGCCGGAGGGCGCGGATATCGCCGCCGGTCTCGCGGGCCTGAAGGCGCGCTACGAGGGCAGGGGGATCGAGCTGGTCTGCGTGGCCGATCGCTGGCGCTTCCAGACGGCCAACGACCTGGCGTTCCTGATGACGGAGGAGCGCGAGGAGCCGCGGCGCCTGTCCAAGGCCGCCCAGGAAACCCTGGCCATCGTCGCCTATCACCAGCCCGTCACCCGGGCCGAGATCGAGGCCGTGCGCGGGGTGCAGGCCAGCCGCGGCACGCTGGACGTGCTGCTGGAGCTGGGTTTGATCCGCATGCGCGGCCGCCGGCGCACCCCGGGCCGGCCGGTGACGTTCGGGACGACGGACGCCTTCCTCGAACACTACGGCTTGGCCGCGCTGTCGGACCTGCCGGGCATCGCCGAGATGAAGGCAGCGGGCCTGCTGGAAATGAACCTGCCGCCGGGCTTCAGCGTGCCCGACCCGTTGGGTCTGCGGAACGACGACGAAGATCCGCTGGATCTGGACGACGGCGAACAGCCCGAATTCGCGCAGGACTTCCTGGGGGAGCCGGAGAAAGCCGAAAGCTAGACTAGGCGAGGATGTTGGCCACCAGGCCCTTGCTGGCCTCGCCCTTCTTGTCCGGATCGTTCTGGACCTGCTGCTTGATCATGTCCTTCATCTTCTGCTCGACCTCGGCGCGCTTCTCCGGGCTCATCGCCTTCAGCTCTTCCTCGGTCACGCCCAGCTTGGCCAGCATCATGGCCCGCATCTTCTGGGCGGGCGTCATGGCCTGGAACTTCAGGAACTCGTCCTTGGCCGAAGTTTCGCCGACGGAAGACGTCGTGCTGGCCGTGAGACCACTGTAGGCGCCGGCGTAGCTGGACGAACCGATGGAGGAAATCGACATGACGCGCTCTCGAACCTGAGGGTGCGACACTATGTGCAAGGCGTGGGCCATCGGCAGGAAGCTAGGCTTTACAGATCCTTAGCGGATAAGGGTTGGTGAAAAGCGTGGCCGGTCGGTCAACCGCGCCGAGCAGAACTTGCCCACAAGCGGCGCCGAACGCCGCGACCTCGCGTCCCCGGGGGCGAACGATGGTCGCCGGCCCCGCGAGGGCCTATATTCTTCGGCATGTTGTAACGACGCGTCGCAGCGGCTATCTGGCGCTGTCGCAAGGAGTCTCGATTATGGGAAGTCTCGGTCCGATCCACTGGATCATCGTCGCCGTCGTGGTGCTGCTGCTGTTCGGCGGCCGCGGCAAGCTGTCGGGCATCATGGGCGACGCGGCCAAGGGCATTCGCGCGTTCAAGGACGGCCTGAAGGACGACACCAGCAGCGAAGTCGCCGACAACAAGTCCAAGGGCGCTCTGCCGCGCACCGAGCAGGAAGCCGAAGAGCTCCGCAAGTCGTAAGACCTGCAGCGCGCGGGGAGAGGTCTTCTCGCGCGCTTTAAGTCCAACCCCGCGGGGAGCTGTTGGCTCCGCCGTTCTAAGGCGCGTCCATGCTTCCTGATATCGGCGGCACAGAACTCCTTGTCATCGCCGCCGTCGCTCTGATCGTGGTTGGTCCCAAGGACTTGCCCGTTCTGCTGCGCAAGCTCGGCCAGTTCGTGGGCCGGATGCGGGGCATGGCCTCTGAATTCCGCGCCAGCTTCGACGAGATGGCGCGTCAGTCCGAGCTGGATGAGCTGCGCCGCGAAGTGCAGGCCATGCGCTCGGGCCAGTTCAGCAATCCTGTGCAGACGGCCGCCGATCCGCACGTCGACCAGGTGTTCGCCGACATCGACGCCTCGCTGTCCAGCGGCGCGACCCAGATGCACCCCTATGCGGGGGCCGAGATCCACAATCCTGCCCTGACCGTCGACAATTCGGTTCCGGCCCCGTCGGTAGAGATCGTCGAGAAGCCCAAGCGCGCGCCGCGCAAGAAGGCCGTCGCCGAGGTCGCTCCGGTCGAGGCCGCCAAGGCCCCGCGCAAGCGTGCGGCTCCCAAGAAAGACATCACGGTCGAGGCCCCCAAGGCCGTCCGCGCGCCGCGTAAGCGCGCCACCAAGGCCGGCGGCTCCACCGCTTCGGACATCGTCTCGTGAACGACAAGGCTATCGGATACGAACCCGAGGCCGAGATCGAGTCCTCGCGCGCGCCCCTGCTGGATCACCTGATCGAGCTGCGCATGCGCCTGATCATCTGCGTCGGCGCCATCGCGGTCGCTTTCGGCGTCTGCTTTGCCTTCATCAAGCCGATCTTCCTGTTCCTGGTTCGGCCGTTCACCGTCGCCGAGGGCCTGAAGGCCGTGCAGGACGCCGGCGGCGCCCACCACGGCTCGTTCGACCTGGTTCTGGCCCTGGTCGGCATCAAGAAGGTGCCGGTCGGCGCGCTGAAGGAGATCACCCTGCAGGCCACCGCGCCGCTGGAGCAGTTCTTCACCAACATCAAGCTGTCGGCGTTCGCGGCCATCGTCGTGGCCTTCCCGATCATCGCCTGGCAGCTGTACCGTTTCGTCGCGCCGGGCCTGTACAAGAATGAGCGCAACGCGTTCCTGCCGTTCCTGATCGCTTCACCGGTGCTGTTCCTGATGGGTTCGGCGCTGGTCTACTACGTCATGCTGCCGTTCGTGCTGTGGTTCTCGCTGAGCCAGCAGATCGTCGGCGACGGCGTGAAGGTGGTGCTGCAGACTAAGGTCTCGGAATATCTGACCCTGGTCACGACCCTGCTGCTGGCCTTCGGTCTCAGCTTCCAGCTGCCGGTGGTGCTGTCGCTGGCGGGCCTGGCGGGCCTGGTCAATTCGAACATGCTGCGCACGGGGCGTCGCTACGCCATCGTCGCCGTCTTCGTGGTGGCCGCCATCGTCACCCCGCCGGACCCGATCAGCCAGATCACCTTGGCGGTGCCGCTGTGCCTGCTCTACGAGATCTCGATCTGGTGCGTGTGGCTGATCGAGCGCCGCCGCAAGAAGGAAGACGACGAGGAAGCCGGCAAGGACATCGTCGCGGTCTAGCCTCCATAGAAAAGGGCCCCGCGACTGAGCCGCGGAGCCCTTCCTTTTCCGCTCAAATACGCGAGCGAAACTTCAAGCCTTAGGCGGCGGCGCCGACGCGCGCCTGCAGTTGGGCCTTGGCGGCGCGGACGGTCTCGGCGACGCAAGCCGAATAGCTGACGACGCTGAAGTTCGGGCGCTCGGCCTTGCACACCGTGTGGGCGGCCGTGCGGATTTCGGCGTGGATCTGGTCCTGGGTCTTGCCCTTCAGCGAGATGCGGACGACCGAGACGGTCTCGACGGCGGCCGGCTTGCCGGTGTCGCGAGCGCGCATGATCGAGGCCAGCTGGCGGTGAGCGTTCATCGTGGCGCTCTCGACGCAGGCGACGTCGCTGGCGCCGCAGACCGAAGCGGCGGCGGTCTTGATCTCGTTTTCGATCTGGACCGAGTTCTTGCCGGTGATCGAAACGCGGACTTCGTTGGCGGTCTTGGCGCCGGCCGGAGCGGCGACGACGGCGGCGATGGCGAGGGCGGCGAAAGCGGCGAAGGTCTTCATGAGTTCAATTCCTTGGAATGATCGAGCGGGCCGAGGAGGGCCTCGAAAAAGGACGCGTACTGAAGTTGGCGGGGCTTTTCGGTCATGGGCGTTAAGTCCTCGTGACAAAGCGCAGCTAATTTCCGTTAACAGTTGGATTGTTCGTGCGGCTTGAGTGCAAAAGAGGGGAATGAACCGCTTTTCACCCCTGCGTCATGCGGTCGCATCTTTTGCATTTTGCCAATTTCGCGCAATGCGGGGTTGTCTGGCCCGCCGCCGCTCGCCATCACGAAGCCGTGGAGAGGCCGCCCGCCCGTCCGGAAAGCTTGGCGCCCCCGCCGACGCGCCTTAGAGAGAGCGTTTCTCCATCGCCCTCTCTCTATCGAGCCAGCGTTCCGATGCACGACATCAAGGCCATCCGCGACAATCCCGAAGCCTTCGACCTGCACTGGTCGGGCAAGGGTCGCTCGGGCGCGGCCGCCGAGGCCGTGAAGCTGGACGTCCAGCTGCGCGCGGCCCAGACCGCCCTGCAGGAAGCCCAGGCCAAGCGCAACGAGAGCTCCAAGCTGATCGGCCAGGCCAAGGCCAAGAAGGACGAGGCCGAGGCCGCGCGCCTGATGGCCGAGGTCGAGACGCTGAAGGGCGTCATGGCCAGCGCCGCCGAGGAAGAGGCCCTGGTCGGCGGCAAGCTGAAGGACCTGTTGGCCAGCCTGCCCAACGTCCCGGCCGCCGAGGTGCCGGTGGGCGAGGACGAGCACGGCAATGTCGAAGAGCGCCGCTGGGGCGACGCCGCCAAGCTGCCGGCCGGCCGCCTGAACGCGCCCAAGGACCACGTCGACCTGGGCCACGCCCTGGGCGGCATGGACTTCGAGGCCGCCGCCCGCATGAGCGGCGCGCGCTTCGTGGTCCTGAAGAAAGAGATCGCCCGCCTGGAGCGCGCCGTCGGCCAGTTCATGTTGGACCTGCAGACGGTCGAGCACGGCTACACCGAGATCAGCCCGCCGCTGCTGGTCAAGGACGAGGCGCTGTTCGGCACCGGCCAGCTGCCCAAGTTCGCCGACGACCTGTTCCACACTACCGACGACCGCTGGCTGATCCCCACCGCCGAGGTCTCGCTGACCAACATCGTCCGCGAGCAGCTGGTGGCCGAGGAAGAGCTGCCGATGCGCCTGACGGCCCTGACGCCGTCGTTCCGCGCCGAGGCCGGTTCGGCCGGTCGCGACACGCGCGGCATGATCCGCCAGCACCAGTTCTACAAGGTCGAGCTGGTCTCGATCACCACGCCCGACCAGTCGGAAGCCGAACACCAGCGCATGGTCGAGTGCGCCGAGGCCGTGCTGAAGAAGCTGGAGCTGCCCTTCCGCACCATGCTGCTGTGCACCGGCGACATGGGCTTCGGCGCCAAGAAGACCTACGACCTCGAGGTCTGGCTGCCGTCGCAGAACATGTACCGCGAGATCAGCTCGTGCTCGAACTGCGGCGACTTCCAGGCCCGCCGCATGGACGCCCGCTACCGCAAGACCGGCGAGAAGGGCGGCCACTTCGTGCACACCCTGAACGGCTCGGGCCTGGCCGTCGGCCGCACCCTGGTGGCCGTGCTGGAGAACTACCAGGACGAGGCCGGCCGCATCCATATTCCGGCCGCGCTGCAGCCCTATATGGGCGGCGTGACCCACATCGGAGGCGCTGCGTGAGGATCCTCCTCACCAACGACGACGGCATCAACGCACCGGGCCTTGTGAGCCTGGAGAAGATCGCGCGCGCGCTCAGCGACGATGTCTGGATCTGCGCGCCGGAGTACGAGCAGTCGGGCGCCAGTCGGGCGCTGACGCTGTCGGACCCGATCCGCGTGCGGAAGCTGGACGACCGCCGCTTCGCCGTCGAGGGCACGCCGACCGACTGCGTGATGATGGCCGTGCAGCAGCTGATCGACGGCCCCGCGCCGGATCTCGTCCTGTCGGGCGTCAACCGCGGGCAGAACCTGGCCGAGGATGTCACCCTGTCGGGCACCGTGGCCGGCGCGATCGAGGGCATGGCCCACGGCATTCCGTCCATCGCCCTGTCCCAGACCATGAACTTCTTCCACGACGAGGTCGTCGCTCATTGGGAGACGGCCGAGCACTACGGTCCGGGCATCGTCCAGCGCCTGCTGGAGCTGGGCTGGCCGGCCGACGTGATCATGAACGTCAACTTCCCGGCCGTGACGCCGGACCAGGTCACCGAGGTCGAGGTCACCCGCCAGGGCTTCCGCGACGGCCTGCTGCGCAACATGGAAAAGCGCACCGACCTGCGCGGCCGCGACTACTACTGGATGGGCTTCTCGGCCAAGGCGTCCGAGCCGGCCGATGGCACCGACCTGAAGGCGGTCTATTCGGGCCGCATCTCGGTCACGCCGCTGCACATCGACCTGACGCACAACGAGACCGTCCACAAGCTGAAGGGCGTGCTGGGCGGCGCTCCGCCGAAGCTAAAGGTGGGCGAATGAGCGGACGCTCGTCCAAGGCCGCCGAGAACGCCAAGGCCGACCTGCCGCGCCTGATGCAGGCCCTGCGCGACCAGGGGGTCACCGATCCCCAGGTGCTGAAGGCCATCGAGACGACGCCGCGCGACCTCTTCACGCCGGACCTGTTCAAGGACCGCTCGTGGGAGGACTCGGCCCTGCCGATCGCCTGCGGCCAGACCATCAGCCAGCCCTATATTGTCGGCTTGATGACCCAGGCCCTGACGATCGAGCCGCGCTGCCGCGTGCTGGAGATCGGCACGGGCTCAGGCTACCAGACCACGATCCTCAGCAAGGTCTCGCGCCTCGTCTACACGATCGAGCGCTACCGGACCCTGATGAAGGAGGCCGAGAGCCGCTTCCACACGCTGGGTTTGACCAATGTCATCACCAAGTTCGGCGATGGCGGCGAGGGTTGGGCCGAACAAGCGCCGTTCGACCGTATTATGGTCACGGCTGCGGCCGAAGATGATCCGAAGCGGCTGGTTTGGCAGCTGA